>CAMWWJ010000220.1 GCA_947177925.1 uncultured Lachnospiraceae bacterium | reverse complement strand
AGTCGGGAAATGAAGGTTTATCTTTGGTATGGAGCGATTCTTATGTTCCTCATTGGCAATCCGATACTTCTGACAGTGGTGTCAAAAGCAAAAATGATGAACGTGTTTGAACGGTTTTTCTGGCTTCTTTTGTCGCCGGTTTGTATAGCAGCAGTTTTTGTGCGTATTTCCGAGAAGAAAAAATGGCTGTGGATTCCCTGTCTGGTTCTGATTGCCCTTTGCGGAAACACGGTTTATACAAGCATCGAATATAAGCCTGCCGAAAATGTATATAAAATCAGTGAAGAAGCAATTCAGGTAAGTGAAATCATTTTAAGGGACTATGAAAAGCTTCCAAAGGATGCCAGGATTGTTCCGAACCGGAAGGACTTTAAAGGGCCAAGGGCCATTGTGGCAGAGCCTATTGCAGAAGATATCCGTATGTATAATGCCAATATTGAGCTGTTATTTGTAAGAAAGAAATTCGGCAACTTTAAAGAGGTAAAAAAAGTTGCAAGGCAGATGCTGATGTCCAATGATGAAATCAAAATAAAGCGGATTATCAGAAAGATGAAAAAGGATCAGTTGCAGTACGTGGTATTTGCTTCCCATCATATTCTGCCTGAAAACATGGAAGAATATCCTGTTCATATAATTGGAAGAACCGAAAACTATGTTGTTTATAAGCTGGAGGACCAGCCTGCGGAAAGCTATACCATCACCCAGTTTGCCGATGTGGAGGGGCTTCAGTGCCTGAGCTATCTGATAGAAGACGGAAGGGGCGGACTGGCAGTTGTGGACGGTGGCAGGGCATGGCAGACCATTCCTCTGGTGGAGGAAATCAAGAAAAGGGGAGGCAGGGTGGATTACTGGATCATTACCCATCCCCATGATGACCATTGCGGGGTGCTTTGTTCGATTTTAGAGGCCGGCTGGGATCAGACGGAAATTTCCATAGGACAGATTTTCATCGGGGAAATGGATTATGGAGCGGTAGAGAAGCAGGGAGTCCGGGTGGATACCTACAGTTATCTGCTGCGGGGGCTTAATGGGCATGAGAATGTAACATGGCTGAAGGCAGGGGATGTGAAAAACGTTTTGGGGCTGAAAATGGAGGTGCTCCATAGCTGTGATGAGCTGGTAGTTTCCAAAAGCGACAATGTTTTAAATGACGGCTCCATGGTATTCAAGCTGTCTGCAAAACAAGAAAGCATTTTGTATCTGGCAGATGTGGGAGAACTGGTGGCAGATGAGATCATGGCAGAATACGGGGATAAGCTGGATGCGGATTATGTACAGATGTCCCATCATGGAAACGGAAGCCTGCCGGACTCTTTTTATGAGCTTGTTTCCCCTAAAACCGCTTTGTTTGATGCTCCTGACTGGCTGATGGAAAACAGGAATCGGGAAACCGGGGAAGAGAGCTATTATACAACACCTCATTATATCCAGCTTATGAAAAGTATGGGAGTGGAAATCATCAGCTATGATACGGCGCCTAATGAGATGATTCTGCATTAAGGTAATGGATGTGGCAGGAGGGTGCCATAAAGTGGCAGCTTGAAATAGTGCGATGAAGTAGTATAATATACGAAAACAGTGAAATGATGGAATGCATATAAGAGATACGATATGAAGCAGACAATAAAAAAAGACAATTGTGTCATAAAAATGAAAAATAGAATGGGACTTTTGTTGCTTTTGCTGTTTATGCAAATAGGCTGCGGGCAAAAGGAAACGCTAAGCACCTTTATACAGGAAGAAAACGGAGAGTTTGAAATCCTTCAGCAGGAAGTGGATGCGGTATGGCAGCCTATGGGAATCGATAATCGGACTCCCGCGTTTTCCTGGAGGCTGGCTTCAAAGGAACAGGGCTTTTTACAAAAAGCATATGAAATCCGGGTTTATGAGCAGGACAAGCTTACCGGAGAGAAAACACTTGTGTGGGACAGCGGCAGGGTAAAAAGCAAAAGCACATCTGCCATATCTTATGAAGGAGATAAGCTGAAGGAGCATTCTGTTTATGTTTGGACCGTTACAGTAACGGACAATCATGGAAACAGCGTCTGCTCAGAAGAAGCTTTTTTTACTACGGCTTTCTGGCAGGAAAATGCTTTTTCCCGAGGAGAATTCATTGCCATGAATCCGGAAGAAAATATTTACGAAGATGGACAGGCAGTCTTCCGAAAGGAATTTGTACTGGAGAATAAGGAAATCAGGGAAGCGGTGCTTTATTCCAGTGCCCTTGGAATTTATGACGGATATGTCAATGGAGAAAGGGTGGGAAAGCGAAATGAGGACATTCTTCAATATGGAATCGGGGAAAACGGTGCAGCAGGAGAACGGGAATATGATGAATTAAAGCCGGGCTGGACGGATTATGAAGACAGGCTTTTATATAACACATACGATATAACGGATTATCTTAAGAAAAATGACAAAAATGCCATGGCATTTATGGTAGGAACAGGCTGGTGGTGCGGCAGGGTTTCTCAGGGAACCTATGGGTATCATTTACCCGCATTTATCGGGGAGCTTCATATTTTGTATGAAGATGGAAGCAGTGAGATCATTGCCACTGATGAAAGCTGGGAGTACTGTAAGGACACTGCCGTGGTATCGGCGGATATTTATAATGGCGAGGTATATGACTGCAGAAAGAGAACTACCAGAGAAGAATCCTTGGCAGGGACGGAAAATGCCGGCTCTGGGGAAAGGGCGGAGGCTGACAGGAAGCCTGTATATATGCCTGCGGAGGAAGTATTGGGATTTACAGGAGAATTCCGGTCATTTTACGGATATCAGGTGCAGGAGCAAGAGGAGTACAACAGGGAGCCGGAAAATATTGTGATATATGACGGGGTTGTCAGTAATAACAGTACCTACGGGCATATCAATGAGATTTCAAGGACAGAAACTTTATGGGAAGCAGAAGAAAATACAATAAGTCAAAATGTTGCAAATGAAAACAACAAATCCATGGAGGAAAGCTGGCCATATGATGAAAACGGAAGGCTTCAGATAAAAAAAGGACAGACTGTGATATTTGATTTTGGACATAATATGACGGGCGTGCCATATTTAAAATATCAGGCAAAGCCGGGAACCAACATTGTCCTCCATTTTGGAGAAATGCTCAATGACAGTGGAGAAGAGGAAAAAGGAAATGACGGCCCAAAAGGCAGTCTGTATCAGGCAAATTACAGAACGGCCAAATCTGCGGTAACGATTACTTCAGGAGAAGAAGAAACAGAAGAGTATCGGACCACATTTTCCTATTTCGGTTTTCGCTATATTTCTTTAGAAGCTTCGGAAGATATAGAGATTCTGGAGATAAAAGCAATTTTTATTGGCAACAGTTCACCGGAATGTGGAAATATTGTAACGGATAATGAAAAAATAAACAGACTCATAGAAAATATCCGGTGGAGTCAGAGAAACAATTTTTTATTGACAGCAACGGATTGTCCCCAAAGAGATGAGCGGCTTGGCTGGACCGGAGACACTCAGGTATTTCAGAAGACTTCTATGTTTAATCAGGATTTAAGAAATTTTTACAAAAAGTGGCTTGAGGATTTAAAAGACAGCCAAAGAGAGGATGGTTCTTATACAGATACCGTTCCTTACTCGGCAGTTACCGGAAGCGGTAATGCCGGATGGGCTGATGCCGGAATTTCTGTTCCTTATGAGTTATATCAGCAGTATGGGGACATTGCTTATATAGAAGACATGTATGATTCTATGAGCAGATATATGGATTATCTGGAGGGAGTCAGCAGCTTTGAGGAGGAAGGAGCCAGAATAGGACCTCTTACAGTATATGGAGACTGGCTTGCTTTTGAGGAAACGGATAAGGAAATGGTTTCCGCCGCCTATTATGCCAAAGATGCCAGAATGATGATGGAAATGGCAGAGGCATTGGGCAAAAAGAAGGATCAGAAAAAATTTAACAAGCTATTAAGTAAAATTAAATCATATTTCAACAAAACATATGTTATTGATATGCATTTGACCCAAAAGACGCAAACTGCCTGTTTGCTGGCGCTTTCCAATGAATTGCTGGATGGTAAGGCGAAAGAAAATACAGTTTCGGATTTGGTATTTTCCATAGAAACAAACGGAACCAGATTGAGCACCGGATTTCTGGGCACGCCGGAGCTTCTTCCGGTGCTTGTAAAGGAAGGACATGCAAAACTGGCATATGAGCTTTTGCTGCAGGAGGAGAATCCCTCGTGGCTTTATAGCGTCAATCAGGGGGCCACTACCATTTGGGAAAGATGGGATTCCTATACAAAAGAATCGGGATTTCATAAGGACGGGATGAATTCCTTTAATCATTTTAACAATGGAAGCGTAGGAGCTTTTTTCTATGAATCACTGCTTGGCATTTCCATGGACGCTCCGGAGGGAAGGATTTTGTTAAATCCGGTTATTTTGATGGATGGGATAATGGATATTCAAAGCTGTGAGGGATATTATGATTCCGTTTATGGAAAGGTACAGATAAAATGGAGTATTTCCGAAAATATGCTTCAATATGAGGTGACGATACCTGCCAATGGGGAAGCGGTTCTGATCCTGCCGGATGAAGAGGGGGAAAGACGGGAGGAACTGAAAGCCGGGAGTTATCATTTTACGCAGGTGCTTGAGAAATAGCGCATGTTATCAAATAAAAAATCCATTTAAATGGCTGAGTAATAGGTAATAGACATTTGAATGGATTTTTTTGGCTTTTGTTTAATGCATTGGCACCTTGTCTGCAATTGCCTGTACAGTTTCTTGTGGGAGTTGGGTTGCCTGGACAACCTTGATAATATTGAGACCCATTTTTAATAGGTTTTCTGCTATTTCCAACCTTCCTTCTAATCTTCCTTCTTCCCTGATTTCGTCCATAATAGCACACATTTCTGCCACTCCTTTCTGATCTTCCTTGAAATAGCGTTTCCTTTTCGATGTGACCGGAAACAATATATCATCATATGCATCGCTTTCCGTAAAGATGGTCATAAGCTTTGAGGTATTTGAACCATCTTTGTTAGCGGCATTCACATAAATTTCCTGCAAGCCGTTTTCCACAATCGTACCAGTCTCCCGAATGATCCTGTCTATATGATAAACGGTTTTCCCTTCTCTAAAAAAGTCTGATTTTGATATGTAAATAATACATAAATCCGGTATGTCTTTAAATTTAGAACCGGTATCGGTCATGTTTGCTGTGATACAGGAAGCATGATAGCGGACTCTGCGCTGATGGTCAACATTGTCTTCTTTCTGCACCTCTACATTGATGACTCTGCCATTGCCAGCTCTGCATAGAATATCCAAAATAACGGAACGACCCTGCAGATTCTTGATAGTGTGCTGTGAATTGCTTTCCAATACAACCAGGGCTTCATCTTCTAAAATTGTCCGGATGACTTCCTGGCAGAACAGGATATCCTCCGCCATCTTCTTTAAGAAATCATCATCAATGGGATTCAAAAGCCTCGCCTTCCCGGCATAGGTCTGACTGTTCATCTTTTGCAATGCTCCTTTTCTGTCTGAAATATATTGATTGCCAGAGCAGAAAAAGAGATAACCGATAAATCTTCTTAATCATAGTATATGAAATACATGGGAAATTTGCAAGATAAAAATGCACGTTATTGAAAAAAGATACTGACAGTTTTGAGTTATCCCGATATCTGCTCAGGTATTGAATTGATTTAGAAATAATAGTTTGAAATGTGATAAATTGGACGATAAAGTACAATCATAAACATTCCTCCGTTTTGAAGATAAAAAGTTGAAATCATGACCGATCTGGTCTGGAA
>CAMWWJ010000219.1 GCA_947177925.1 uncultured Lachnospiraceae bacterium | reverse complement strand
AGCCAAACTGTTATAGAAAGCGAAATAAGAAAGTGGATTGAGTTGTAAATGTTTGTATTTAATGGTAAAATAACTGATAACGATGCAAAATAAATAGATTACGTAGTTGAAAACAATAGGACAATAATGCGGAAGCGGCAGAGGCAGGCTTTGGAGGGCATGTATGGATAATTTTATGGACAAGCTGACGAAACGGTTCAGCGCTGGGGAAATGATTAAAGCCAATGGGGAGGCAGAAGAAAGAGAATTGAAACGGGCGAGAGAGCAGGCGTCAGAAAATGAAAATCTGCTTCAGGAAATACGCCGGCTCAATTTGAAAAATGTAGAGCTTACAGAACAGGCAGGACAATTGATTCAATGTGGAATCGAGCAGTTTGAGGAATATGACAGGACAGCCGATAAGGCGAAAGGCTCTTTTGAAGAATATGTGAAAGAGGTCAGAGAGCTTCTGGCTAAAATAGAAGCAGGTATGGAAAAGATTTCCGCTGAAATGGCAGAAATGAAGAATGCAGGCGAAACAATGGCTGAAGTGACTGATGAAACCACTGATGATACGAAGGAGCAGCTATTAGAAGCAATAAAGGCTTTAGAAGAGCATGTGCATAAAGAAAATGTAAAGGTTTATCGAAATGTTCAGGCTGTGGTAATGGATCAGAGCACCCAGAGAGCCAGGGAAATGGGAGACAGACTGGATGCATTGGAAAGAAATGCAAAGAAAAACAAAAGCCTGATGCCTTTGACAGTGCTTACATTTCTGGCTGCTGCTGCCGCACTGGTCCTGCAGCTCATGGGGATGTTCTGATCATCTGGAAAGGGAGAAAGGAAACAGGAGGGAAAGTATGGCAAAACAAAGCTTTAAACCGGGAAATATGTTATACCCTGTACCGGTTGTAATGATCAGTGTCAAGGGAAAGAGCGGAGAAGATAATATTATTACTGTTGCATGGGCAGGCACAATCTGCAGTGACCCGCCAATGGTATCCGTATCAGTACGGCCGGAAAGACATTCTTATGAAATGATAAAGGAAACCGGAGAATTTGTAATCAATCTGACCACAAGGGATTTGGCATTTGCTACAGATTACTGCGGAGTGAAAAGCGGCAGAGATGTGGACAAATTCCGGGAAATGAAATTGACTAAGGGAAAAGCGCAGATCGTAAAGGCGCCGCTTATTGTGGAAAGTCCCGTCAATCTGGAATGCAGGGTTACGGAAGTAAAGGAATTAGGCTCCCATCATATGTTCCTGGCGGAAGTGGTTGCTGTGAACGTGGATGATAAATATATGGATGAAACGAATAAATTCCACTTGGAACAGGCGGATTTAATAGCTTATTCCCATGGTTCCTACTATTCTTTGGGAGATTTACTGGGCACTTTCGGATTTAGCGTTAGAAAAAAATAGATTTACAATCTCTCAAAATACTGGTAGAATATACTAACTTGTGAACATACGAATATAAACAGATTTCTATAGAGTAATAAAGATAAAATGAAAAAAATCACAAAATTTCATCGGCAAATTGCAATTTCATATTTAAAGACCGCTTTTCTGGTAATGATTGCCAGCTTTTTTCTGTTGCCTAATTATATAAAAGTAACACAGGATGGCAATACTATCTTTACCGTATTTTTAAATGATAAGCAGGTTGGAACTGTGTCGGATGTGTCAAAGCTGGAGGAGTATCTGACCAGTGCAAGAAGAGAGCTGGCAGAAGAATCAGAGGATATGGTATTTGTCGATACAAATCTGCAGGTAAAGGGAGAAGAAAAGTATTTTGGCCTGACAGATTCCAAATCCACCATTAAGGAGCAGATGCTACTTATATTAAAGGAAAGCGTCAGGGACGCAAGAAAACGTTCTTATACGTTGAAGGTCAATGAATTTACGGTTAATCTGGCATCTTCGGAGGAAGTAAGGCAGCTTTTGCAGGCAGCCCTTCAGCAATATGATGTGGATAACAAATATCAGGTAGAGCTGGTATTGGATCCTACAAGGGAGCTGAATGTACTTACTACGTCAATAAGGACAAGCTATGAGGTACAAGAAGAGAAAGAAGAAGTCATGGAATGTGAGGCAGGTGTAGGACTGGCTCTTTCGGAAATGCTTGCGGACATGGATACAGAAACGGAAAAAGAGTTTGCAGACTTTGATTTGGGACTTATGGACATTTCTTATGGAGATGAAGTAGAAATCGTGGAAACTTACCTGACAGACAAGGAATTGACTCCCCTGAATGAAGCCATTGACCTGGTGACCAAAAATCAGGAAACTCAGGCTGTATACGAGGTTGTAGCGGGAGATACACTTTCTGAGATTGCCTTGAAGACAAATCTGCCAATGGAAGCTATCATAGAAATGAATGAAAATCTGGAGGATGAAAATTCTACGATCCGTATAGGCGATGAGCTGGTGATTACTGTACCGGAGCCGGAACTTTCGGTAGAACATAAGGAAGAGGTATACTACGAAGAGGATTATGAAGCGGAAATAGAGTATGTATATAATGACAATTGGTATACGACGGAATCCCAGGTTCTGCAGCAGCCTTCGGCAGGGCATAGGAAGGTAGTTTCCATAGTTTCCTATCGGAATGAAGATATAACGGATACGGAAATTTTAAAGGAAGAAGTGAGTGTTGCGGCAGTTCCAAAGATTGTGGAAATCGGCACGAAGGTTCCGCCTACTTACATTAAGCCTATTTCCGGAGGACGTTTTACGTCAGGATTTAAAAGAAGATGGGGAAGATGGCACAAAGGTGTGGATTGGGCAACTCCTGTAGGAACGGCAGTTATGGCCTCCTCCGGAGGTACAGTGGCAAAAGCCGGCTGGGGAAGTGGATATGGATATGTTGTCTATATCAATCATGCAGACGGAAGACAGACGAGGTACGGACATTTGAGCAAGGTGCTGGTAAAACCAGGTGATTATGTAAAACAGGGACAAAAGATCGCACTAAGCGGCAACACAGGGAGAAGCACAGGACCCCATGTGCATTTTGAGATTTTAATTGGCGGAAGCCAGGTAAATCCATTGGAGTACATGAATTAGGAAACGGTAAAAAAAGAGATATATCAGACCATATTTATTTTTTATTTACAAGTTCCATATTTGTGTTATATACTATGGATAGCGAGAATAAACTTTGAGGTGTCTTATGGAGCAATATATCATTAGGGGAGGCAACCCTTTAGTTGGTGAAGTGGAAATTGGCGGCGCAAAAAATGCGGCACTTGCTATTTTAGCTGCTTCTATTATGACAGACGAGACAGTAGTGATAGAGAATTTACCGGATGTAAGAGATATCAATGTTTTAATCCAGGCAATGCAGAGCGTAGGCGCTATGGTGGAACGCATGGACAGGCATACGGTAAAGGTAAATGGCTCTACCATTCGCGACCTGACCATTGAAGATGATTATATAAAGAAGATTCGCGCATCCTATTATTTATTAGGTGCATTATTAGGAAAATACAAGAAGGGTGAGGTAGCCCTTCCGGGAGGCTGTAACATTGGAAGCCGTCCCATTGACCAGCATATCAAAGGCTTTAAGGCTTTAGGGGCAGATGTAAGAATTGCCCATGGACTGATCATTACCGAGGCAGAAAAGCTGAAGGGCAGCCATATTTATCTGGATGTGGTTTCTGTAGGAGCTACGATCAACATTATGATGGCTGCAACTATGGCAGAAGGACAAACTATTATTGAAAATGCAGCAAAGGAGCCTCATGTAGTAGATCTTGCTAACTTTTTGAACAGCATGGGTGCCAATATCAAAGGCGCAGGTACGGATGTGATTCGTATCAAGGGAGTGCAAAAGCTGCATAGGACCGAGTATTCCGTTATACCCGATCAAATTGAAGCAGGAACCTTTATGTTTGCCGCAGCGGCAACAAAAGGGGATATTACTGTAAAAAATGTGATTCCCAAGCATTTAGAGTCCATTAGCGCCAAGCTGATGGAAATTGGATGTGAAATAGAAGAATCGGATGATGCGGTTAGGGTGGTTTCATCCAAACCTCTTACCCATACCCATGTAAAGACATTGCCTTATCCGGGATTTCCTACGGATATGCAGCCCCAGATTGCAGTGACGCTGGCTTTGTCGGAGGGTACCAGCATTGTAACGGAAAGTATATTTGAAAACAGGTTTAAATATGTGGATGAGCTCACAAGAATGGGAGCTTCTATTAAAGTAGAAGGTAATACCGCTATTATTGACGGTGTGCGTAAATACACAGGCGCCCATATCAGTGCCCCCGATTTAAGAGCGGGAGCCGCCCTTGTAATAGCCGGGCTTGCGGCAGAAGGCTTTACGACCATTGATGATATTTTATACATTCAAAGAGGATATGAAGATTTTGAGATAAAGCTTCGGGGACTTGGTGCAAATATTGAAAAGGTTTCCAGTGAAAAAGAGGCTCAGAAGTTTAAATTAAAGGTTGGTTAATTATGGGAGACAGTGCCTTATATATAAGGAAAGCGCCTGCGGGAATTTGTCCTGCAGGCGTTTTTTGCATTATTTTATAGTATTTCTTCGATAAATAAATCCGGATGTTGGGATAAATCAATGAAATTGTCCCGGAATCGAACAAGGGGCTTGGATAAATGATGCTTATTAATGAATATTACATCGCCCTCCACTCCGTTGCTTAAACGTACCCGGTTATTCATATAGGTAAGGACTACGTTTTCAAGGAAGGTCAGTACAAAAAGAGGATTGTACTTCTGGAAGCCCTCTTTTTCAAAAATCTCAATTACCTTAAAGGGGCAAAGGGGACCCCGATATACCCTTGCAGCCGTCATGGCTTCATAAACATCGGCAATAGCCACCAACTGTGCATAAATGTCAATTTTTTCCTCTGTGGAGCCGTCGGGGTAGCCGCTGCCATCAAAACGCTCGTGGTGCATAAGGGCGGCATTTTTGATATGTTCATTCAAATCCTGATTCTTCAGCATGTTATAGCCTTCCAATGTATGTGTCTTGACGATTTTATATTCGGCTTCAGTAAGTTTATCCGGCTTCTTGATAATATCAGTGGGAATGGCAAGTTTTCCGATATCGTGGAACAATCCGCACAAAGTAGCAAGATCCACTTCCTCTTGGGAAAAATCAAGCCAATTGGCAAGGACATTGCATAAAAGCGCAACATTGATGCTGTGTGCAAAGGTCGTGTCATCATACTCCCGCATATTGTGGAGCATATGGAAAAAGCTTACATGTCCATTGTTGGTATCCAAAAGTCCTACAGTTCTTTTTAAGATTTCGGTGGAATCAATGGGGATGCTCTTGTCCACAATATCATTTAAGTATTGAGAAAACTCATCCACCAATTCGTCGAAATTCGCTTTATACTCTTTAAATTCAGGGGTTGCCTGAATCAATCTGGAATAGGGCCATTCCTCATCATTGGCAATTTTCTGTAGTGAAGCCTTGGAAACGGGTTGTTCATCCTCTATCCGGATGCTGATAATGGAATAAAACTCCAACCGGGTAATGGTTTTGTCGGTAAGTTCTGTGCCTTTTTGAACTATCAATTGATTGTTATATGTATAAACGTCTTCAGCAGTTATCATTCCGGGTATTAAGTTTGCTACATTAACCTTCTTCATAGTGCTTCCCCTCCTAAAATGCAGATAGAGTAAAGAAATTATCATAGTTAAAATGTTGAATTATCTTAATAAAATTATAAAATTTTTATGGGAAAAAGTCAATAAAATAGTGGTGTAGAAGCTATGATTTTGGTAAAATTGCATAAATGAAAAAATATTTTATTATATACTTCATTAGAAG
>CAMWWJ010000218.1 GCA_947177925.1 uncultured Lachnospiraceae bacterium | reverse complement strand
TATGCGTGCCTAACTGTTTCCACTGTACGCCATGCCTCCCCATGACTTTAGAAAGTTCCTGCTTCTCCGCTTCAATCCATTCATTCCATTCCGTCATTCCCCTTGTGCCGCCCCTAAATCCCTGTTCTGCCAATGCGCCTTTAAGGGAAACTCTCGTGTCAAGTCCACGCTTGCTGTTACGGATAAATGGAACAAAATCAACATGGATATGCGGCGTCTGTTCGTCCATATGCAGGTGGCTTGAAAACACATAAAGATTAGGATTTCTTTTTTGAAACTGCTCCATAAACTCACATAAAATCTCTTTCGCCAACTGCCCCTCATTGCTCTGTACGTTCATATCGTCCTTATTGCCGATTTGGAAGATTACCTCATAAAATAATTTCTCCTGCTTTCCCTGGCGTATCTTCTCATAATAATTGTCAATCTTTCGGTCACTCCGTTTCTGCTTTGCGTTGTAACGTTCCAGTGCTTCATCAAAAAGAGTATGGTAGACTTCTTTTATATCCGAGTGGCAAAATTCCACGTTACCCCGACTTCGCTCCTTATCTACATTTTTAGCTGTAAAGGCTCTCGTATTATGATTGACTGAACCTTTTCCCATCATGCCGCTAATCGTTCTTTCCAATAGGCATATCCTCCACATTCTCTATTTTTACTGCGCCGACAGGCGCAAGGCTTTGTTACTTTCCCGAAAGTAACGCAAAAGCACTTTCGACAGGCTACGCTCTATCAAAAGTGCCTTTGCGCCCTGCCGGGGGCTTTCCGTCCTGCGGACGGGGTGGCTTTTCGCCGCCATGTTGCCGCCACGCTTCTAATCAAGGTGGCAAGATTACCCTATCTTTAGTAAAGGTAATCTTGCTATCTTCCTTTGTTACAAAGTCCAGTACCATTGATTGCCCACTTTCACGCTGTCAATATTCATTTCCTTTTTTGCGTTCCACAGCGTTTTCTTCTTGATACCTCTCTCCTTTGCCGCTTCTGTAATTTCATTACAAGACAACTTCCCCTCTGCCAAAATCTCCGCAAGAAATGATTTAGCGTCCTTTGTTTTCTGTCCTCTGCTTTCGCCGGAAAGTAATTCCTCAACCGTAATGTCATAAACACCCTCCCACGTAAAACCATTGTCCTTATCCATGCGAAACGCTATTGAAGTTCCCTCCGGCGCAAGACTGCTCTTATCATGCGCTATCACACGCAAAGTCATATCGTCCTTTATCCTGCCGACTACCAACACACTCCGAGCAGTAGCTTGAAAATCTATTGAACCCAATCCCCGGTAAGTAGATTTACTTCCGCTTGCCTTATTCATGTGACCGATAAGGACAATCGCACACCCGTATTCTTCCGCAATATTTCCCAACTGCTTCAGCACTGGTCTGATTTCGTTTGCTCGGTGCATATCCACATCTGCGCCCAAATAGGCTTGTATCGGGTCTAACACAACCATCTTCGCCCCGGTTTCCTTTATTGCCCGGACAAGCCTTTCATCTGTCATGCTCAAACAATCAATACTTTCATCAATTACTAACACCCGGTTGCAGTCTGCTCCTGCTTCTAACAATCGGGGCTTTATGGTATCTTCCAAACTGTCCTCTGCGTTTTGATAAATTATGTTGACCGGCTCTCTGCCCTCTGCTGTTTCCTCACAGGGAAGTGCTTCGCCTTTTGTGAGAAGTGCCGCAAGGTGCAAAATAAAAGTGGTCTTTCCCTCCCCCGGATCGCCTTGCACAATCGTCAGCTTTCCATAGGGAATATAAGGATACCACAACCAGTTTACTTCTCTTGCTTCTACATCTTCCATGTTGATTAAACGATAATTTTTCTCTCTTTTTTCTTCCATTTGCATCCTCCACTGAAATAATTCGATTGAGTTTCAGCAGAGCCTTTGTTATACTATATTTGCGAGATATAAATACAACAGGCTCTGCCTTTGTAGTGAAATGTCCTTGTCAATCGACAGGGGCATTTTCATTTCTTGCGGCGTTTAACATATCTGCCACTTTCTTTTGTTGATTAGGATATAAATGCCCGTAAGTATTCAGCGTGATTTTAATATCCCTATGCCCTAACCGTTCTTTTATAATCAAAGGCTGTACGCCTTGATTGATAAGATATGCCACATGGCTATGGCGTAAATCATGTACCCTAATTTGCTTTACGCCCGATTTCACGCACTCACGTTTCAGCTTATGCTGTACCGCTTCTGCTACAATCGGGAACAGTCTTTCATTATCCGGCAGACCGTAACAGCGGTTCACATACATTTCAATCTCTTTCGTTAAAAATTGCGGAATGTCAATCACTCTAACCGACTGTTCTGTTTTCGGCGATGTAATAATATCCCTGCGCTCCGTTCTGTAATAAGTCTTAGTAATGCTGATTTGATTGTTCTCAAAATCGACATCTTCTTTTGTTAAAGCCAACATTTCCCCCTCTCTGCACCCCGTCCAAAAAAGGATTTCAAATATCACATAATATTTGCTTTCACGGTCAATGCCGCTGATGAAACAATCGTATTCGTCTTTCGTCCAAAAGTTCAACTTGTCAGCGTCAGACTTTCCCATTTTCTTAACCTTTTTACATGGGTTATTGTTGAGATTGTAAATGTTACTTGCATGGGTAAACAATGCTGTAATCTGATTTTGCACCATGCGCAAATAAGTCTGCGAATACCCTTTTGCTCTGATAGCGTTCTGCCACTGGATAATATCAGAGGGGCTTATTTCGTTCATTTGCTTATTCTCAAAATACGGTAATACATGGGCTTCTATCATGTACCGCTTATTTTTTATCGTGCGTTCCTTTAGTTCTCCTGCCTTATCCCGAAAATACACATCAACAAATGCGCCTAACATCATATCCATATTTGCAGATGTACTTTTCAGAAATTCTCTTTCCCACTCCAACGCTTCCTTTTTTGTGGCAAAACCACGCTTCTTTTTGTGCTTCTTCTCCCCTTTCCAGTTTTCGTAATAACATTGAGCAGTCCATTTCCCGGTCTTTTCATCTCTTGAAGCAGACATTTCTTATCCTCCTTTCATGCGGTTTGGTTTGGCTGATTGTAACCGTAAAACTTTGTTTCCCAAAATGCCTTTGGCACTTTCCCGGCAACAACAAGATAGCCTTTGCTCTGTAATTCTTCATTTAATTCTCTTATCAGTTTGTAAGCGTGTCCTTTGGAAACACCCAATGTTTCCGCAACTTCTCCGGCAGTCAATAAGTAGTTCTGTCCGTTCATGCAATCTCTCCTTATCATTTATTTCACTATTTATTAGTGTTAATGATATTCTAGCACCCTCTATCATTTATGTCAATAATTTTTATCCGTATTTTTCATATTTATTATTGTTGTCAATATTTATTGAAAGTGCTATACTATAAGAAAGCGAAAAAGAAAAGAGGTAACGGCATGGATAATACAATTCAGATAGCAGAACGGATAAAACAACTCCGTAAAAATCTAGGTTTGAACCAAAGTGAATTTTGCAAAAAGCTAGGCATAAAGCAATCCACCCTATCCAGTTATGAAAACGGAACGGTATCTCCGTCCAACGAGGTACTTTATGCCATAGCAAAGCAATATCACGTTTCTTTGGATTGGCTTTTTGGTATTTCAGACAATGAATTTTCTTTATCGTCTATGGGCGATATTATCAGTTTTCTATTGGAGTTGAACGAATTAAAAGAATTGCGCTATGAATTAGAAATCAACGATAAATTTTTCAATGACATAGAAACCGAGGATAACCGTTGGTATGCAAACATTAAATTCTATGGAAACGAAAAAGGACATTTATATAATGCAGATATGTGCCAATTTCTCGCTTCACTGAATGAGAGCCGGGAAAGTTTTGAGTCCTACTTTACGCCAAAGGATATGTTTGATATATGGAAAAAGCAGAAAATTGCTGATTACTCCACCTTGCCCGTAACAAAGAAAGTGTATGAGGATATAGACAATGCTACAAGAATGAAACTCCGAAATGAACATTTGGAGCGGCAATTTAAGAAAAATCAGAGCGACAGCGAATAAAAATAGAGCCATTTTAGAGCCACAAGCCATTTTCATTGAAATTTTGGCAGGTGGCTTTTCCTTTTGTTCGCTATTATTTTCAGGCATTAAAAAACCGCAACCCCTTGATTTCTCAAAGGATTGCGGTGCTTATTTTTATTATTTGGCTCTAATCACAAGATTACTCAATAATAGTAGCCACACGACCAGATCCAACTGTTCTACCACCCTCACGGATAGCGAAAGTAAGACCCTGCTCCATAGCGATGGGATGAATCAGTTCGATGGTCATCTCTACGTTGTCGCCAGGCATGCACATCTCAGTGCCAGCAGGCAGTGCGCAAACGCCGGTTACGTCAGTTGTTCTGAAGTAGAACTGAGGACGATAGTTGTTGAAGAAAGGAGTATGACGTCCACCTTCGTCCTTGGTCAGTACGTAAACCTGAGCGGTGAATTTCTTGTGGCAGGTAACGCTGTTGGGTTTTGCAAGAACCTGTCCTCTTTCGATTTCGGTTCTCTGAACACCACGAAGCAGTGCGCCGATGTTATCACCAGCCTGAGCCTCATCAAGCATCTTACGGAACATTTCGATACCGGTTACAACGGTCTTCTTGGTCTCTTCCTTGATACCAACGATTTCAACTTCGTCGTTCAGCTTCAGAACACCACGCTCTACTCTACCGGTTGCAACAGTACCACGTCCGGTAATGGTGAATACGTCCTCGACAGGCATAAGGAAAGGCTTGTCGGTATCACGCTGAGGATCCGGAATGTACTCGTCAACAGTGCTCATGAGCTCCATAACCTTGTCGCCCCACTCGCCGTTGGGATCTTCCAGAGCCTTCAGAGCGGAACCCTTAACGATAGGGCAGTCTGTGAAGTCATATTCTTCGAGCTGCTCTGTGATTTCCATCTCAACCAGCTCAAGCAGTTCAGGATCGTCTACCATATCGCACTTGTTCATGAAAACAACGATGTAAGGTACGCCTACCTGACGGGACAGAAGGATGTGCTCCTTGGTCTGAGCCATAACGCCGTCGGTTGCAGCAACAACCAAAATAGCGCCGTCCATCTGTGCAGCACCGGTGATCATGTTCTTAACGTAGTCAGCATGGCCCGGGCAGTCAACGTGTGCGTAATGTCTCTTCTCTGTCTGATACTCTACGTGTGCGGTAGAAATGGTAATACCACGCTCTCTCTCTTCGGGAGCCTTATCGATATTCTCGAAATCTACCTTCTCGTTTCCGGCAACTCTCTCAGCCAGAACCTTGGTGATTGCTGCGGTCAAAGTGGTTTTGCCATGGTCAACGTGACCGATGGTACCAATGTTACAATGGGGCTTATTTCTTTCAAATTTAGCTTTAGCCATTTTTATGAGTCCTCCTTAAAATTGTTGAATCGACTTTAATTGTTCAATATTACTCGGCTATTTCTAATTATATTAAAAATAACCAGTTTTTTCAAGCATTATTTTGTACATGCGTGTATTTACTTCGCTTTCGCTGCAAGTACCTTTTCCTGTACATTCTTGGGAACCTGCTCGTACTTCTCGAAGAACATGGAGTAGTTGCCGCGTCCCTGCGTCTTGCTTCTCAGGTCGGTCGCATAACCGAACATCTCAGCCAGCGGAACGAAAGCCTTCACCATCTTGCCTCCGCCGATATCTTCCATACCCTCGATACGTCCGCGGCGGGAGTTGATATCGCCGATTACATCGCCCATATACTCCTCCGGCATGGTTACTTCTACTTTCATGATAGGCTCAAGCAGTACAGGCGCCGCCTTCTTCATCGCTTCCTTAAATGCCATGGAACCGGCAAT
>CAMWWJ010000217.1 GCA_947177925.1 uncultured Lachnospiraceae bacterium | reverse complement strand
TGATTGAATTAGTATATGTAGATTATAACGGAAAAGAGGCTGTTTATAAAGCATTTTGTAAAAAATCAGATTACTTTACTTGAATATAAAATATCCATGTAGTAATTTAAAAGAAAAAATGCTATACTAACCGATAATAGAACGTGAAAACAAGAGAAAAAGGAGAAAACTCATGGAATTTATAGAAAGAAAAAGAATCTTATTTTTGGGTCTGCCCTGGACATTTACCAAATATACCGTAAGGGAGGATATGATAAACATAAAAGCAGGGCTTCTGAAAACAATTGAAGACGATTGTTATATGTATAAGATTCAGGACGTACAATTAGTAACTACGTTAATTGAGCGAATATTCGGGCTTGGTACGGTAGTGTGCTTTACCGGGGACACCACTCATCAGAAATTATGTCTGGTACATATCAAAAACGCAAAGGCTGTGAAGGATTTTATTCTAGAAGCTTCAGAAGCTGCAAGGATGAAAAGGAGAACCTTGAATACTCTGGATATTGGAAGTGCGGTTGCAGACGATTTGGATTAAGCCTATGGAACGGGATATGGCGAAAGGAAGCCGGCACAGCTATGAGGGGTATGCTATGCCGATATATATGCCTCTGTCTGGGTGGCTGTGGCAGTGTAAGGCTATCTTTTTAACTCCTATTCATGTCCATCCAGATATTTCATAGCCCATAGCTTTAGTGCCTGGGCATTTTCGGAAATGCGTTCCAGTGATTCTAAAACAGACTGAAACTCCGGCCTTTCCGAATCATCAATGATACCGTCAGCGGCAATTTTAATCAGGCTGCTCCTAAGCTCGTCAATGTTCGTGGTGGAGCCCAGCACTTTCAGAATCAGCCGGTCGAACTCTGTAATGGTCACTTCCTGAATGGTCAGCCTGCCTACCGGACATTCCTTTGCGCAGTATTGATTGCAAAGCTCCGGCATGTGGTAAGCTTTGGATAGAGCAAGTACCTCATCCGGATAAGGCGTTACGGTGCCAAGTTCGATTCTGGCCAGTCTGGTACGGTCTATTCCGATTGCTTCAGCAGCAGTTTCCCTGCTGTTAAAGACAGAATCCGCTTTGGCAGCCTGATAACGTGCAATACAAAATACGTTATCGGCTGCTTTCGTGGCTTTTTTGCCCATATATCTTTTCCCCCCTGTCATATATGATAATGTTCAAGGATGATTATACCACAAAAGAGAAAGAGAAGGTAGGATATGAAGGAAAAAAGGAATGGGTCTCGGTTTGTTTTTGTTAAGGCTGCATTTGTTAATGGATATAGAGTGGTAAAAGAGATGGTGAATGATTCAAAAGCGAAGAATTTTCCAGAAAAAGATGAGGGGACTATTTTCTGAATCTGTTTTCAAATGCAGTATAATTGTGTTGTTTGATAAACTCTCTTAAAAGGCGGCTGTCCAAAAAACAGCCGCCTTTTTTAGGGAGGATATTAGGAATTACGATTCAGGATGTATTCGTATAAAAGACCGGTTCCAAACCAATAGGGGGCATAGTCTAAACGAATGACACCGTCGATATTATAAGGAGAGTGTTCGTAATTCCAAGGGCACAAATCGTTCTTTTTCAGGAACTTGCCCGTGATGAATTCGGTTAAAAAAATACAAAAGGTATAAATACTGCCGCGCAGTAAGAAGGGCTTTCCCTTCAGAAGTCTGGAAATAGGCATTAGAAATACCGCCATTCCATATATAGGGAACATCCAAAGGGAGGTGTTCCCTTTTAAGCGTTTATCGGAACCTTTCATATTTGATGTGGCTGTAAATATGATTTCCAGGCACCAGCCCACCGTGCCGCATTCAATGAATTTTTTTATCATATGGATAGTATTGGGAGGATTTTTTAAAATATACAAGATTTAAAAAAATTTTTTAACAGATGTCCCAAATTGCTATGGCAAGGCCAAAAAAAATAGTATATGATAGGAAAGGACAAAACAGAAAGTTTTTTGGAAAGGAAGACTTGCTTTCATGAATTATAAAGAGGCAGTTGCTTACATAGAAGAAGTACAGGCCTACGGCAGCGTGCTGGGGCTTGAAAATATTGCAGAGCTTTGTGAAAGGCTTGGCAATCCTCAAAAGGATTTAAAATTCATCCATATTGCAGGCACCAACGGGAAGGGATCTGTGCTGGCATTTGTATCCACGGTGCTGCAAAAAGCCGGGTACAAAGTGGGCAGATATATTTCTCCTACCATTTTTGATTATAGAGAACGCATTCAGATAAACGGGAACATGATTTCCAAGCAGGCGCTTAGCGCCTGTCTGGGAAGGATCAAGGAGGCTTGTGATGCCATGGTGGAGGAGGGGCTTTCCCATCCAACCCTTTTTGAAATGGAAACTGCCATGGGTTTTTTGTATTTTAAGGAAAAAGGCTGCGATCTGGTAGTGCTGGAAACCGGACTGGGAGGAATTACCGATGCCACCAATGTCATAGAAAATACAATTGTGGCAGTTCTTACTTCTATCAGCAGGGACCATATGGGGTTTCTTGGAAGCTCTCTGGAGGAAATTGCAGAAAAGAAGGCAGGAATCATAAAAAGAGGCTGTCTGGCAGTCACTTCCCGTCAGGAGCCTTCTGTTATGAACGTTTTAAAGCAGGCATGCCAAAGCAGGGAGGCGGTTCTTTCCATTGCGGATGTTTCTCTGGCAAAGTCCGTAAAGCATAGCATAAAAAAACAAAGCTTTTCTTATAAAGAATTTAAAAAAGTCGAAATATCCATGGCGGGCACTTACCAGATTGAAAATGGGGTAACGGCTATCGAGGTGATAAGAGCCTTGAAGCAGGCGGGATATGCCATAGAAGATCAGGCAGTATATCAGGGCATGGCAGAAGCCGTCTGGATAGGAAGGTTTTCCGTTATAAGCAGGAAGCCTTTCTTTATTGTGGATGGCGCCCACAACGAGGATGGAGCAAAAAAACTGGCAGATTCCCTGTCCTTTTATTTTACAAATAAGAAAATTATCTATATAATGGGAGTGCTTAGAGATAAAGAATATGGGAAGATCATTGAAAACACCTGTTTTCTGGCTGACAGCATTTTAACCATAAAGCCCCCTCATAATGAACGGGCGCTGGAGGCTTATGAACTGGCAAAGGAAGCAGCTAAGTATCATAAAAACGTGACTGCCCTGGACAGTCTGGAAGAGGCTGTGGAGTTAAGCCTCTTAATGGCAGAAAAGGACAAGGATACAGTCATTGCAGCTTTTGGCTCCCTTTCTTTTTTAGGGGAACTGATAACCATACTGGAACATAAAAAAGAGCTCCAAAGGGATTTGCATGGAATGCTGCAGGAAACAGGGCGGAAAGTTCATGATTCTTTTCATAATCAAATAAAAAAGTAATCGAAAGCAGGAGTGAGTTTCATGATAGATAAAAACAAGATTGAAGCAGGAGTGCGTCTTCTGTTAGAGGGGATCGGCGAGGACGTAAACAGGGAAGGACTTAAGGAAACTCCGACACGCATTGCCAGAATGTATGAAGAAATCTTTGCGGGTATGGAGGAAACGCCAAAGGTCCATTTGTCAAAAACCTTTCAGGTGAAGAATAATGAAATGGTATTGGAAAAGGATATTGTATTTTATTCCATGTGTGAGCACCATTTTATGCCTTTTTACGGAAAGGCCCATGTGGCATATATTCCGGATGGGAAGGTAGTGGGCTTAAGCAAGCTGGCAAGAACCGTTGAGGTGTTTGCCAAACGCCCCCAGCTCCAGGAGCAGATGACAGAGCAGATCGCCCGGGCATTGATGGAGGACTTGGGAGCAAAGGGCGCTATGGTAGTCATAGAAGCCGAGCATATGTGCATGACCATGCGGGGAGTGAAAAAGCCCGGCAGCAAGACGGTAACAGTTGTGACAAAGGGCCAGTTTCAGGACAATGAAAAGCTGCAAAACAGCTTTTACCAGATGCTTAAGCTGTAAGATGAAAGAAACAGGAATACAGTTAATAGAGGGCAGAGGCATGGAGCGGATACAGAAGATTATAAAACATCCTCTTTATAAAGAGTATACAGGGAAAATTAAAGAATGGGAAAAAGACAGGCCATTTTGCAGGCATGATTATGTTCATTTTTTGAATGTGGCAAGGCTGGCGATGATTATAAAGCTAAAGGAACAGATAGACATATCGGAAGAGCTTATCTATGCAGCAGCCCTGCTTCATGACATTGGCAGACATATTCAGTATGAAACAGGAAACGACCATGCAATCGCCAGCGGAAGGCTGGCTCCCCCTATATTAAAAGCAGCGGGATATTCCGAAAAAGAAGCGGATATGATCGTAGAGGCTATCGTAAATCACCGAAATGAAAAAGTGAAAGAGGAAAAAAATTTAAAAGGGCTTCTTTACAGGGCGGACAAGCTCAGCAGGGAATGTTATTTTTGTGAGACAAGCGGGCTGTGTGACTGGAAGGAAGAAAAGAAAAATAAAAAACTGATTTTATAACGTATATGGCCCGGCAGGAGAAAAGTCTGGGCAGGAAAAAGGAGAATAAGAGCCTGTGAAAATCGGAAACAGAGAATTTGATTTGAAAAATCAAACGTACATAATGGGAATTTTAAATGTGACCCCGGATTCTTTTTCGGACGGAGGAAAGTTCCATGAAATGGATAAAGCACTGTTCCATGCGGAAGAAATGATGAGGGATGGGGCGGCAATCATTGACGTGGGCGGCGAATCCACCAGACCGGGCTATACAGTCGTGCCGGACGATGAAGAAATAGAAAGGGTCGTGCCGATTATTGAAGGAATCAAATCCAGATTGGATATTCCGGTATCGCTGGATACTTATAAAAGTAACGTGGCCCGGGCGGGAATCCGGGCAGGAGCGGATCTGATTAATGATATCTGGGGACTTAAGTACGATGAAAAGTTGGCAGGCGTCATTGCAGAAAGCGGTCTGCCCTGTTGCCTTATGCACAATCGGAAGGAGCCAGATTATACGGACTATTTACAGGACGTGCTGATGGATTTGTCAGAAACTGTGCGGCTGGCAGAGGAAGCGGGAATTGAAGATACGAAAATCATATTGGACCCGGGAGTGGGATTTGGGAAAACCTATGAGAATAATCTGGAAATCATACAGTGTCTGGAAGAGCTGCATGCCTTTGGATATCCCATTCTTCTTGGCGCATCGAGAAAGTCGGTGATCGGGCTTACTTTGAACCTGCCTGCTAAGGAGCGGGTGGAAGGTACGCTGGTCACTACCGTATTCGGAGTGATAAAGGGCTGTTCCATTATAAGAGTGCATGATGTGAAGGAAAATGTACGTGCCGTCAGGATGGCAAGGGCGATTTTGGGAAAAGGTGTGGAGTAAGACATGGATTTTATTACAATTACGAATTTGGAAGTATTTGCCCATCATGGCGTATTTCCAGAAGAAAATGAAAACGGACAAAATTTTTATATCAATGCAAAGCTGTATTTATCCACCAGAAATGCAGGTCTGACAGATGAGCTTTCTGAGTCTGTCCATTACGGAGAAGTCTGTGAACTCATATACAGGCATATGCGGGAGCATACCTATAAGCTGTTAGAAACGGTGGCGGAACAACTGGCAGCGGAGATTTTTGAAAGTTATCCTTTGGTGGAAAGGCTCTGTCTGGAAATCTGCAAGCCCCATGCGCCCATAACCCTGCCCTTTGAAAATGTATCGGTAACTATTGAACGGGGCTGGCAGAGGGCTTTTGTAGCTTTTGGTTCCAATATGGGGGAGAAACGGGATTATATTGAAAAAGCCCTTACAGCAATGAAGGAGCATAAGCAGATCAGAGTGAAAAAGATTTCCTCTGTTTACGAAACGAAGCCCTACGGAGGGGTGGAG
>CAMWWJ010000216.1 GCA_947177925.1 uncultured Lachnospiraceae bacterium | reverse complement strand
GTATTGAATATGCATGCGCCTTATGAGGCTACCAGCAAGGCCGATCTCTATGAAGTGAAAAGAGGGTATGAGGCGTTTTTAAAGGCGGAATGAACAGGATAAAATAGGAGTGTTTTTTAGAAAACGGATAATGCGAAAGGCGCATTGTCCGTTTTTTTGCGTATTTATTCTTTTAGGAAGCAACCTTTTGGACTTCTATGGGATATTAGTAATAAGAGGTTACGTAATTATGACTGTAAATTTTCGTGACATATATGGAGAAGATATGTTAAGGAAAGTTTCTTGTAATAGTTTTGTGCAATTTATATAATTTTAGGTATATACAATTGTAAAACAGCTTGTGATATTGTCTATCCTGTGAGACAAAATTGTGGTCGCAGGGCATTTCGAAATTGTCCGGATCTCAGGCAGTAAGAAAGAGGAAAGGGGAATCTAAGATGGAAAGAAACAAGAGTGGAAAGAAACAAAAATGGAAGTTGCAGAGAAGAAGAGAAAAAGCGGTTATGGCAGTTTTGCTGTCCATCCTCCTGCTGTTCCAGACCGGCACAGCCTATGCCACAACCGGGGCGTTCAGCAGTAATGAGACAGCAGAGGAAGAAGGGCTGGCTGGAACAGTCAGTGGAAATGAATCCGCCGTAAATGAAGAACCGGAATCCGGGGAAATTCCGGAAGTAGAGCCAGCGGACAATTTGGAAGCCCCAGGAGAGAACGTTCCGGCTTCAGAAGAAGAGGAAGACACCGTTTCCGGGCAGACCCTGCCGGAAATACAGGCAGGGGAAGTAACCGGACCGGCAAATCCGGTCCACCACTGTGAGGTGCGGGATATCGGCTTTGCGGGGGACGGCTCGTCGGATTATTCGGATTTTAGCTACGTATATTTTGGAAGCTATCCCCAAAGCGAGGTGACGGACGGCGCCACCATAGCAGCCATTGAGAAAGCTATCAGCACAATCGGGACAACAGGAGAAGCTGGAATGGATGTATGGGTAAACGGAATCAAATACCGGAGAATCAGTAAAAACGATACAAATTATGATAGATATTTTGATGACGTGCCCAATCATAACGGTTACCGCTATTTTAAGTGGGAACGGATTAAGTGGAAAGTGTTACAGAATGACGGAAAGACCTTATTTGTAGTGGCGGATAAGGCAATTGACTGTAAGAGCTATAATGAAGAGTGTACAGATGTCACATGGGAAACCAGCACCATGAGGAAATGGCTGAACACCAGTTTTTATAACACAGCCTTTAGCGACAGGGAGCAAAACGACATTGTGGCACAGACTGTAATAAATGAGAATGACCCGGAGCATGGTACAAACGGCGGAAAAAATACAAATGACAAAATCTATCTTTTGTCTAGAGGAGAAATGATGAATGAAACATATGGATTCTGTAATTCTCATAGCATTTCTTCCGTGAGCCGGAGAATAAAAACAAGCGATTATGCCAATGCAAGAGGTACGGATAGAAGCAGTACTAGTAAGTATGAGGGCAACGGCTGGTGGTGGCTGCGTTCGCCGGGCACGTCTAGTAGTGGTGCCGTTGTTGGCAGCGCATATGGGTACCTCTATTGGGGGACCAGTAATGTCAGCAATGGCAATTACGGTGTCTGCCCGGCTTTGCATATCAATCTGTCATCCGCCCTCTGGTCTGCAACAGATGACGGCACCAGCGGAGAAGGCGGGGGCGAAAAAGCAGCAACGCCCACGGCATCCCTCCCAACAGGAAGCAGCGTTGTAAAAAATACAAAGCTGAGCCTAAGCTGTGCCACGACAGGAGCCAGCATATACTATACCACAGACGGAACCATGCCCACTGTGGCAAGCACCCTCTATTCAGGAGAAATTACCATAGATCGGGATATGATTATTAAAGCAGTTGCAGTGGGCAGGGATTCACGATTGAGCGATGTGGCAGTATTTACCTATAGGATAAAAAAGAACGGAAATGAACCGGACAATCCCCTTCATGACTGTACCAGAAAAAATGATGGTTCAGATGTGACGGATTTCAGCTACATATACTTTGGAAGCTATCCCCAAAGCGAGGTGACGGACAGCGCTATCATAGACGCCATTGACAAGGCCATTGCCACATCTGGAATACCGGCGGAGACAGGGATTGATGTATGGGTAAACGGAATCAAATACCGGAGAATCAGCAAGGCGGATACAACTTATAACGGATATTTTGATAAAGTGTCAAATAATGGTTATCGTTATTTTAAGTGGGAACGGATAAAGTGGAAAGTGCTGAAAAATGACGGGAAGACTTTATTCGTATTAGCAGATAAAGCAATTGATTGTAAGAAATATAATGAAAAGTATGAAAATGTCACATGGGAAACCAGCACTATAAGGAACTGGCTGAACACCAGTTTCTATAATGCGGCCTTTAGCAGCAGGGAACAAAATGGTATTGCAGCGCAGACTGTAATAAATGGGAACAATCCGGAGTATGGCACAAGCGGCGGAAAAAATACAAATGACAAAATCTGGCTTTTGTCTATAGGGGAAGTGTCAAATCCTGAATATGGATTCTGCATGGATTATGGTGTTCATTCCATGAGCAGGAGAATTATGGTAAGCGAGTATGCCAATGCAAGAGGGACTGTTGCTAATGGGAGAGGCAATGGTTATTGGTGGCTGCGTTCCCCGGGTGGTATCAGTAATGATGTTGCGATTGTTGATTGCGACGGGTGGCTCCATTGCGGCGGCGACAATGTCCATACCGACCATGACGGAATCTGCCCGGCTTTGCGCATAAACCTTTCATCTGGTACCTGGCTCATGACAGATGACGGTACCAGTGGTGAAGGGGGAGAGAAAAAAGCAGAAAAGCCGACAGCCTCTCTCCCAACAGGAAGCAGCGTTGTAAAAAATACAAAGCTGAGCCTAAGCAGCTCAACGGCAGGAGCCAGCATATACTATACAACAGACGGGACTACGCCTACCACGGCAAGCGCCCACTATTCAGGAGAAATTACCATAAGCCGGGATATGACCGTCAAGGCAGTTGCAGTATGCCCGGGCTATCAGACAAGTGATGTGGCAGAGTTCACCTATAAGTTGAAAAAGAGCGGCAGTGGAGGAAATAACGGAAACAGCAGCCAGAAAGTCCAAAAGCTTACTATCAAGGCTCCTTCCAAAAAACTTGCCGCTGGAAAAAAAGTGAAGCTGACCCTGAAAGTCACTCCAGAAAATGCCGCAAACAAAGCCGTCAAATGGAAAAGCAGCAATCAGAAATATGCCACTGTGGATAAGAATGGAAAAATAAACCTGAAAAAGAAAGGCATTGGGAAAAAGGTAACCATAACAGCTATGGCGCAGGACGAAAGCGGCAAAAAGGCATCCATAAAAATAAAGATTATGAAACATGCCGTAAAAACCATAAAGCTGAAAGCTCCAAAGAGGAAATTGAAAGCCGGAAAGAGCATGACCATAAAAGCCTCCATAAAAACCACCGGAAAAAATGCCAACAAGACCTTGAAATGGACAAGCTCCAACAAAAAATATGCCACCGTCAACAGTAGGGGCAAGGTAACCGCAAAGAAAGCGGGGAAAGGAAAAACGGTTACCATTACCGCCAAATCCACGGACGGAAGCAATAAAAAGGCAGCGGTGCAGATTAAAATAAAATAATCTCGCTAATAACAGCCAGAACTGTTGCAAATAAACAGAACGGAATAAAAACATTATTTAGAAAACGGATAATGCAAAACAGCCATTATCCGTTTTCTAATTTTTTTGTTTAGCAATGCAACCTTTTTTCCGTTTATGGGATGTTAATAGTAAGAAGGCACATGGTTATGATTGTAACTTTTCGTGACATTTATGTTAAGGAAAGTTTATTGTAATAGTTTTGTGCAATTTATATAATTTTAGGTAGTAAGGCAGGAGAATAGAAAGACATGATTGGAAAAAGACTAAAGAAGCTGAGAAAAGAAAAAAACTTCTCATTGGAGTACGTGGCAGAGAAAGTAGACGTTTCCCGCCAGACGATTGCAAAATGGGAAGCGGGTGAAACCCTGCCCGATGTAGTAAAGTGTAAGAAGCTGATGGACTTATATGAAAGCTCCTTAGACGAGCTGACGATGAGTGAAAGGGAACTGAAGATGGGAGAAGAGGAACTTGCCGGACAGACCGGAAAATATGTATTTGGGATTGTAAAGGTAGGGGAGTGCGGTCAGATGACCATCCCCCAGAAAGCAAGGAAAGTATTACATATTCAAAAAGGCGACCAGCTATTGGTGCTGGGAAATCCGGAACAGGGGATGACGATAGTGAAGATTGATGAATTGAACGATTACCTCAACTGAGAAAATGTGACTACATAAGTCATGAAAATAAGGGCAAAATACCTGATTCATGGAAAAGAAAAAAGAGAAAGGGGAATGCATATGAAGAAAAAGACAACCCGGTTTTTGTCGCTTTTATTGGCGGCAGCATTATCACTGACCACAGGAGGAATGTCTGTTTCTGCCCAGACAGTCAGCGGGAATGGGCCAAATGAAGAGGAGGAAGAAGCAGATACTTCTTTCTCTGATTTTATTTTGGAGGGAAATGGTGCGGTTAGTGCGAACGAGACCTCTGACAGTGAAGAGACGGAAGAGGGAATGGAAGCCACCGAAGAAACCATTTCAGAAGAAGAGGAAGGTACCCTGGAAGACACTGTCTCCGGCCAAAACCTGCCGGAAATCCAGACAGGAGCCGTAACGGGCCCGGCAAATCCGGTTCACCACTGCACGAAAAAAAATGACGGCTCGGACTATACGGATTTCAGTTATGTGTACTTTGGAAGCTATCCCCAAAGCGAAGTGACGGACAGCGCCACTATAGCCGCCATTGACAAGGCAATTGCTGCGTCCGGTGCAGCAGCAGAGGCTGGAACGGATGTATGGGTAAACGGAATCAAGTACCGAAGGATTAGTAAAAATGATACAAATGATGATAGGTATTTTGATAAAGTGTCAAATAACGGCTACCGCTATTTCAAATGGGAACGGATCAAGTGGAAGGTGCTGAAAAATGATGGGAAGACCTTATTTGTAGTAGCAGATAAGGCGATTGACTGTAAGGGCTATAATGAGAAATGGATAGACATCACATGGGAAACCAGCGATATAAGGAACTGGCTGAATATGGGCTTTTATAACACAGCTTTTAACAGCAAGGAACAAAGTGCTATTGCAGCACAGATGGTAGTGAATGAGGATAATTCCGAATATGGTACAGCAGGCGGGAACAACACAAATGACAAGGTCTATCTTTTGTCCATGGGAGAAGTGGCGGATGAGGGATATGGATTCTGCAGTGATTACGGTGTTCACTCCATGAGCCGGGGAATGAAAGCAAGCGATTATGCCAATGCAAGGGGGACTTATAGAAGTTCTACTGACAACTATAGAGGCAATTGCAGGTGGTGGATGCGTTCCCCCGGCGATGTTAGTGAGAGTGCCGTATATGTCAGCGAATATGGGTTCGTCTCTCAGGGTGGCTTTTATGTCTACAATTACATTTACGGTGTATGTCCAGCTTTGCACATAAATCTGTCATCTAATATCTGGCTCACAACCGATGACGGTACCAGCGGTGAAGGCGGAGAGGAAAGGATACTCGCAACCCTGCAGGCCACAAAAGGAAAAAACGTCTATTATACAGGGGAATCCCTGACTACGGACGACCTGAAGGTAACAGCCATTTATCAGCAGCATCCTGCCAAGGAACTAAAGGCTGGGGAATACACCACCAATGCCTCCAAAATCAACATGAACACCTCGGGAAAGAAGACCCTGACCGTGTCCTATACATCCGGAGGAACCACGAAAACAGCCTCCATCACCATCACAGTAAAAGCCATAACGAAGCTGACCCTGACAGGTCCCTCCAAAAAGCTTGCGGCAGGAAAGAAAGTAAAGCTGACCCTGACCACCAAACCCAAAGGAACATCTGCAACAGCAGTGAAATGGAAGAG
>CAMWWJ010000215.1 GCA_947177925.1 uncultured Lachnospiraceae bacterium | reverse complement strand
GCGAGAGCGTGCCCCCAAGACTTCTCTATCATCTGCCAGTTCCTACGTCCCCCTATCCAACACCCCCTCTCTTAAGCAAAAAAGCGCCCCCAAAACCTTTTTGCAGATTCCAGAACCGCTTTTCAAACTCATTTTTAAACCCGCTCATAAAAGAACGAATTTTTCCTTTTATAATGTAATTCTTTATAATTGATAATCTGCTCGGTGCTGCCGATAAAAAGGCTGCCTCCGGGCTTTAGTGCCTTATGAAACTTAGCAAATATCTCCTCTTTTGCTTCCTCTGTGAAATAAATCAGCACATTTCTGCACACAATCAAATCACAATTGCTCTCATAGGAATCCTTTAATAAATTGTGCTGTCTAAATTCCACTCTCGCCTTTACTTCATTTGAGATCTGATAAGAAGGCCCAATTTTTGTAAAATATTTTGACTTCAAATCTTTTGGTACGGAAACTATGCTCTTTTCAGAATACAAGCCTGTCTTTGCCTTGGCGATTACCTGCTTATCAATATCCGTAGCAATAATCTTTATCTGGGAAAGAGGCAGATGCCTGGATAATGCCATCACCAAGGAATATGGCTCGTCTCCTGTGGAACAGGCGGCGCTCCATATTTTCAAATTCCTTCCGGATTTTTTAAGCAGCTCTGGAAAAATCTCATGTTCAAGCAGCTCCCACTGCTCTGGATTCCGGTAAAATTCCGATACATTAATAGTAAGGTAATTGACAAATTCGTCAAATTTTTCCCGGTTGCTTTTCAAAAGCTGAATATACTTTTCATAGCCAACAATGCCGTTTTTTCCTATCAATGTATCTATGCGGCGCTTCATCTGCTTTTCCTTGTAAGCATTTAAATCAATGCTGGTCAATTCAAAAACCGCGCCTTTAAAATATTCATAATCGTAACCCGGCATTTTCGTACCTACCTTATTTTTTATTCTTCTGATTCAGCTTCTGCTGCAATTACAGCCTCAATGTCCACAGAAACAACATCTGCATCATCTTCTTTTGGCTCTTCTTTTTCTTCTTTCGGTTCCGGTGCCAGTAAAGCTTTTATGCTTAAGCTGATCTTCTTATCTGCTTCATTGAAATCTACCACTTTAGCCGTCACTTCCTGTCCAATGCTCAACACATCAGCAGGCTTTTCAATATGCTCCTTGGAAATCTGTGATACATGCAAAAGTGCATCCACACCTTCTTCCAGCTCCACAAATGCACCAAAATCCGTCATTCTTGCTACCGTACCTGTTACGGTATCGCCAACTGCATATTTCTTTTCTGCATCCTTCCATGGATTCAGTTCATCAAATTTTAAGCTGAGGGCAATCTTGGTTCCTTCGATTTCCTTAATGAGAACCTTCAGTTCCTGTCCCACTTTAAAGGTCTTCTTTGGATTTTCCACACGTCCCCAGGACATTTCAGAAATATGAAGAAGTCCGTCTGCACCGCCTAAATCAATGAATGCGCCAAAGTCTGTTACATTCTTAACAGTACCTTCCACTACATCCCCTTCCTTGATCCTTGCAAATAATTCTTTCTGCATTTCAGCTTTCTTTGCAACCAACAGCTGCTTGCGGTCACCGATATATCTTCTTCTCTTTGGATTATATTCGCTGATTACGAATTCTATTTCTTTTCCTGCATAGGTGGATAAATCCTTTTCATATACATTGGATACAAGGCTTGCAGGAATAAAGATGCGCACTTCATCCAATACCACGCTTAAGCCGCCGTCTAACACCTGTGCTACTTTTGCAGTGAGGACTTCTTTGTTTTCATAAGCTTCCTGAATCCTCTTATTGCCTTTTTCAGCAGCAAGACGCTTGTAGGAAAGAAGAACCTGTCCCTCTCCGTCGTTTACTTTGACTACCTTTACTTCCAAGGTGTCTCCGACATTTAAGATAGTCGTTAAATCTGCGTTTGGCTCGTTTGTGTATTCATTTCGTGTAAGAATACCGTCTGATTTATATCCAATATTCAGGATGGCTTCGTCTTCTTTTACAGCAATGACTTTTCCCTCGACTACCTCTCCGTTTCTGATTGTTTTAAATGATTGGTCTAACATTTGTTCAAAAGTTAATTCTGACATAATTTTGAACCTCCTCAATAATATTATTTGGGGTGGATGCCCCTGCGGTAATTCCCACTGAACCAGCGGGCTCAATCTGTTCCCTTTCCAAATCGCTCAGTGTCTGTATAAAATAAGTGTTCTCACATTCTTCCCTGCATATTTCATAAAGTTTGCGGGTATTGGAACTGTGAGTACCGCCTATCACTATCATTACATCAACTTCCCTGGCAATTTCCCTGGCCTGGGTCTGTCTCTCCTCAGTTGCGTTACATATAGTATTCACAACAATACCATCATAACCTTTTTTTTCAAAAATTTCAACCAATTCTTGAAATTTATTGTAATTAAATGTCGTTTGGGAAACAATACAAGCTTTTTCGCCCTCTTTCAAGGTAAATTTCTCCATTTCTTCCCTTGTGGCAATGACCGTGGCGCGGCCTCCCACCCAGCCCATGATTCCTTCCACCTCCGGATGGGGAGAACTTCCGATAATCACGATGTGCTTTCCCTTTCCACTTTCCTCTTCCACGATTTTATGAATCTTCTTTACAAAGGGACAGGTGGCATCGATGAATGAAAAGCCCATTTCCTCAATTTGTTCATATACTTTTTTTTCCACACCATGGGAACGGATGATGACCGTACCCTTTTCCTGATCTTTAAGATCTTCCACACCGTTTAAGACACGGACGCCTTTTTCCTCAAGATCCTTTACTACCTGATCATTATGGATAATGGGGCCTAACGTATAAATATTTCCTCCTGCCTCAATCTGTTTGTAAACCTGATCTACCGCCCGCTTTACTCCAAAACAAAAGCCTGCGGTTTTCGCAGTTTTTACTTCCATCTGCTTTCCTTCCTCCTGCTGCCCGGTTCTTATATATATTCTTTCTATATTGCATAACATTCTATCACTGATTTGAAACTCATGATATTTTTATTCCAAATCAGTCCAGATGTGTGCATATTATTATCCGCACATGGCAAGTATGGCCTCCACCACCTGATCAATATCCATATTCGAGCTGTCCAAAAGGACTGCATCCTCTGCCTGCCGCAGCGGAGACATTTCTCTTGTCATATCCCGTTTATCTCTTTCCATAATATCCGCTTCAATGGCATTTATGTCACAGCTTACACCCTTATTTGTCAATTCTTCATATCTGCGCTTTGCCCTGACCTGGGAGCTTGCTGTCAGATAAACCTTTACATCTGCATCCGGCAGCACACAGGTGCCGATGTCCCTTCCATCCATGACTACGTTGTTTGTTTTGGCTAACTTCTGCTGAAGCTCCACCAGCTTTATGCGAACGTCCTTATTGACAGAGCTGGCAGAAGCCATATTTCCCACTTCCTCTGTCCTAAGATACGGATTTACATTTTCTCCATTCAACCATACCACCTGTTCTCCATTCTCATAGGATATGGTAATGTCCGCCTCTTTGCATGCTTCACTGATTTTTTCTGTTTCAGAAGGCTTGATTCCTTTCTGTATGAGATAAAAAGCCATTGCCCGGTACATGGCTCCCGTATCCACATAAATAAAACCTTTTTCCTTTGCAATCCTTTTTGCAATGGTACTTTTTCCTGCCCCTGCCGGTCCATCAATGGCAATACTATAACTCATGTCCTGTTACATCCTTTCTCTATCCATATTTTGCTATGCTTATTTTTATTCGCTCATTGCTGCGGCTGCCAAATACCCGGTAGACCAGGCAATCTGCAGATTATAACCGCCTGTTACTGCGTCCAGATCCAGAAGCTCTCCCGCAAAATACAGGCCCTCTGCCCTTTTTGACTCCATGGTGGATGGATTCACTTCCTTTACGGACAGGCCTCCCTGTGTAATGATTGCTTCTGTAAAGCCCCTTGTGCCTGTAATGGTCATTTCCAGATTTTTCACCAGCTCCAAAAATGCCCTTCTTTCTTCCCTGGAAATTTCATTGCATTTCTTTTCCGGCATAATGGGAGACATTTGGAGCATGACAGGAATCAGCTTTGCAGGAAACAGGCTTCCCAGAATATTTTTAAACTGCTTATTGTTGTTTGCCTCAAATTCCCGAATCAGCCTGTCATCCAATTGTTTCTCTGAAAGAGCCGGCTTTAAATCCAAAATAAGCGTTGCCGGTTCTTTCAGTTTTTTTGTCAGATAGCTGCTGGCAGTGAGCATCAAAGGCCCACTGACTCCAAAATGAGTAAACAACAATTCACCAAATCCCTCATAAAGCATTTTTTTCCCCTGTATGATTTTAGCCGAAACGTTTCTCAGGGACAATCCCTGCAGATCGTGGCACCAGCTTTCTTTTACCACTAAAGGCACCAATGCCGGATAAAGCTCCGTTACCTTATGTCCTGCCTTTTCTGCCAGTTTATAACCGTCACCAGTTGCGCCGGTAGAAGGATAGGAAAGACCTCCCGTTGCAAGGAGCACCTTATCCGCTTCCAGCACTGTTCCATCTTCCAGAGCCACTCCTCTGATTCGGAGCTTTTCCTCCTTCTCCCAGAAAAGCAGTTCCTTCACTTTTGTATTCAGCAGCACTTCCACTCCCATCCTTCTAAGCTCATACTGAAGAGCCCTGATAATATCTGAAGAATGGTCCGATACGGGAAATACCCGGTTCCCTCTTTCCACCTTTAAAGGAACTCCCAGCTCTTCAAAAAATGCCATTACCATATGGTTGTCAAATCCATAAAAGCTGCTGTACATAAACTTTTCATTGGTTACCATGCCGGAAAATAATTCTTCCGTTTCACAGGCATTGGTCACATTGCATCTGCCTTTTCCCGTAATAAAAAGCTTTTTTCCCAGTTTTTCATTTTGTTCTATCAGTGTTACGGAACAGCCCGCTCTTGCCGCAAAAATACCTGCTATCATCCCTGCCGGGCCTCCGCCTGCAATACAGATTTTATTCATCCTTTTTTTCTTCCTTCATAAGAGGATAATTCAACATCGGTTCTTCATCTATAAAGTTGATTTCATCATTTAAGTATACCTGATAGTTGCCCCATGCTTCCTCCAAAGCCTCCAGATTTGCCTTTACATCCTGAGGGCACTTTAAGCAGAGTGCCACTACAAGGGCATTGATGACGCTTAAAGGCGCCACCAGGGAATCTACAATGGAAACCATATCGCTCCTTGCCAACAGATTACAGGAGGAATACAGATTCATGGGCGAATGCACCGTATCCGTTATGGTAATGACCTTGGCATTTCTGTCCCTTGCAAACTCCATTGCTTTTAAAGTCCTCATGGAATATCTGGGAAAGCTTATGCCGATTACCACATCCTCTTCATTTACCCGTATCATCTGCTCAAAGGTCTCACTTGCCGAGGTTGTCCTTACCAGGCATACATCTCCCCGTATCATGGTTAAATAAAAGCTTAGAAAGTCAGCCAGCGGCTCACAGCTTCTGATTCCCACAATATAAACATGCTTTGCAGCCAGTATGGTATCCACTGCTGCTTCAAAGGCAATGGGGTCCAGATTTTCTATGGTGTCAGCAATTTTATTCATATCAGAGGTCAATACGGATGTGAGTATTTCCGACTGGGTGCTCCTTCCGTATTTTGCATCAATCCTTTGTACGGAATTCAGTTTATTTTTTACCCAGTCCTCCAGTGCCTTTTGAAATTCCGGATATCCATCATAACCGATTCCCGAAGCAAAACGCACTACCGTGGACTCACTGATGCCCAGTGTTTCTCCCAGTTTTGCCGCCGTCATGAAAACAGCCTGATCATAGTGATCTGTAATATAGGCCGCAATTGCCTTATGGCTTTTGCTCATAGTGCTGAATTTTTCATTCATTCTGCTAATAATATCATTCTGATTGTCCATTGAATCCTCCCACTATGACCGGAAATATGCCAGATACGAGGCTTTCAGCAGGTTCAAGGTTTCTGCATCCTCTAAGTCATAATCCCCCGTAAC
>CAMWWJ010000214.1 GCA_947177925.1 uncultured Lachnospiraceae bacterium | reverse complement strand
TCAATACTTGTAGTAACCTTATTAGCGGGAATGATTCCCGAAACCGTCTATGCTCCTGACAGAAACAGAGAGAGGGGGCGGATAACGAAAAAATACAGGCAGGAAGGCTTCTTATATGCTGATGGCGGGACTGCCTATGATGGAGACGATTCCAGAGGAGACGCTGATTCCAATGGAACAGATGCTCCAGGCAGCAGGCAGTCTGCCTCTGCATCCATAGACACATCAAAAGCAGATAAAAATGCATATCCGGAAAAAAACCGGAATTCAGACAAAAATTCAAATCAAGACCAGATTCCAGACACTGATAGAGGCTGCCTCCTTTTAAATGGCGGGATGGATGGGAAAAAATTTACCGGGAATTCTGCCAAAAATGAAAATATGGGTCCGGGCACCCATGATATACAGAGAATCCTGCCTTCCCTGACGGAAGCGGCAGACAGGATAAAGGATATAGAGCCAGAAGAGGAACCGGAACCCACCGAGGAGAAGGACAATGAAGAAGAGCCGGAAAAGCCGGATCAGCCTCCTATAGCCCGGATAGAAGGCGGAGGGACCTATTATAGAAAAGAAAGCGGCATATGCACGATTGCCCTTACAGATGATTCCCGTTCACCGGATGGGGATGAGATTCAAAGCCGGCTTTTTGTCACTTATGACCGTGACAGGGATGGAATATATGAAGAAAACTGTCCAGAAGTCATTGGCTGTAATGGTATTTACAGTATTCAGACAGATGCAGTGGGAAAATATAAAGCAAAGCTCGTAGTAACGGAGCAGACGGAAAATGCCCTGACAGACCAGACGGAAATCAGCTTTGAAGTAGACAATAAAGCGCCGACGGTAAGCGGAAATGCCTTTTTGGAAAAGAAAGTGACCATTATGGGCATTACTGACAGGATTCTCAAAGGAGGGGAGGATCCGCGGATAGAGGAGGCGGTCAGGAAGCTGACGGAAGAGGGATATGATGTTACATACAAGAGCTTCCAGGTAAAGGGGCAGCAGGCAGCAGCCCTTTTAGAGAAACATTATGCAGGGGATGAGCAGAAAACGGAAGGCGGATTGAAAGAGGATTCTGATACAGAAGAAGCCTCCGGCAGTCATTCCCTTTCCGTCAATGGCATTTTGCTGTCTTCACAAAAAATAGAGGGGGAACAGGAAAGCGTTTCCTTAAGCTGGAAAAGCAATACAGGCATCCGCAATCTATCCGGCTACCGTTTATTCCGAAAGATGGGGGAGGAAGCATATACCAGCATATCCACCTGGAACGGGGAAAGCCATATAAAGATATTAAATGTGCATCCCGCCGGAAAGCTCTTATATTCCTGGATGAAAGCTCCTCTCAGCGGTTCGGGGGAGCCTGCGGGAAAAGGACTGCTGGACATCGATTCCGTAGGCTTTACAGAGTTCAATACGGAACCTGACCGGTTTCTGTTTGATGAGGATGGAAACTATAAATATGATGTTGTTATGTTTGGCATTGCTGATTGTAATGACGGCAGGGATTTGAACGAACTATCCTATCATGCCACCTTAAAATTCATCCAGTCGGGAAGAGGGGTTCTCTTTGGACATGATTCAGTAGTGCAGAACGCAGCTCAGGGACATCCATGGCTGGCAAGGTTCGGTGAGCTGATGGGAATTACTTTCCATCCTCATGGAGCTTTGGATGCCAGCGGCACTAAGGTGGATATCGTAAAGGAAGGAACCCTTACAAGCTACCCATGGAAGCTGACTGGAACCCTGAATGTTCCTCCCTCCCATTCATCCGGCCAGTATGTGGAAGGAGATTTTGGAAAGAACACCACCATATGGATGCGGTACCATGGACAGAATCCGGTAACGGATGATAACCATTACCTTTTAAGCAAAAACTCCGTGGCAATGATACAAACCGGCCATTCCAGCGATTCCAATGACGATGAGAAAAAAATCCTTGCAAATACTTTATGCTATTTAAAGCAATACACCATTGACGACCATGCAAAGGACCCTACCGCATATGACATGGAGGCGCCGGAAGTTACAAATGCAGACGCCTATTTCACCAGTACAGCTTTTGATAAAATGGCACTGCGCATAGAGGGAAGGGACAAAGGAACCATCTATAAATACTTCGTACAGACCGTGCCGAAAGATGATTACAGCCAGATAGTAACCTCCAATGAAGTAAAGGAGGAAATGAAAACCGGAATAAAGGGATTTGCGGTTCTGGTAAATGAGGATTCTTCACAGGTTCCGGAGCTTTACCAAAATAGTCTTTTAACAGGAGAAATAAAAAATTTTGTTAAAGCAGTGGACGATCAGGCATATATAGATATTCCTTCCCGGTATATCGGAAAGGAATGCTATGCCCATATTTGTGCAGTGGATAATTCCGATAATGTAAGCGGGCAGATAACGGTAAAGCTTGACACATCGAAAAACATATATGACCTTCAGCAGTTCCTTCAGGAAGAAGCGGATTATATTGTTTTAGACCTTGACCGGAAGGAATGGGACCTGTCGGAATGGGCGAATATAGAAAAGAACCTTGTGGAAACGGGAGCTGAAGTTCTTCCTGTTTCAGAGCAGATAACGGATAAAATCCTTACCGGAGAAAAAGCAAAACGGTCAGCAGGGAAAAACCATGTATTTCCGGGACAGAAGCTTTCCCTTGAAACCTATTACTTTGATGAAGAAAGCGACTCCTGCCATGAACAGGAAATCACTGTCTCAAAGGAAAGCGGCACTGAAAAAATCATTATCTCTGGAGAGGAAACAGCGGCGGGAAAGGCTGAAAGCATATATACCGTTTCAGAAAACGGCACCTATCACATTGCCGTAAAAGCCCAGGATGACCCTGCTTCGGGTAATGAAAGGCTTTCGGATTACAGGGCATGGTCTGAGCCCCATACGCTGGCAGACGGACTTGTATGCTCCGAAAGGCCGGTGTTAAAAGACCTTGCCATAAGAGAATCAGAAGAGACAGCCGGAACGTTTCAGATTGTATATGATGCATATGTTCCCGGCAAAGAAGCTTTGGAAAAGAAAGGCATTTCCAAGGTTTCCTTGTCATGGAGAAAAGTGGGCGACAGTGACTGGAATCATGGGGAACTGCCCCAAAAACCGGATATTGGCTGCGTCTATCTGTTAAAAGCAGTTGCCACAGACGAATACGGCATGGACTCTCTTCCAAAAGCCGCCTTGCTGGATGCCCAGACATGGAGCCTGTCAGAAGCAGACAGCAGCTTAAAGGTTCAGAATTCCGTGGAGATACTTACCCTTGGCGGTACGGAGGAAACCTGTAAGGCACAATTGGAGGAAGTGAAAAAAAGCTGTGCTTCTGAAAAATGTCCTGTTTCAGTAAGGAAAAGTACCGATAACAGCATAAGCTTCCAAGAGGCAGAATCCATAAAGTTTATCATCCTTCCGGACAGGGAATATGAAAAGAACCTTTTGGATAATCCTGTTATAGAAAAAGCCCTCATCCAGTCAAATGCTGTGGTAATTTATGCAGATGCTACAGAGCCTCTTACAGAGACATTGAAAAAGAACATTAATTTGTTAAAAAGAGATGTGTACACAGGCATGTTCTGCGGAATGGGTGTGGATTATGCCGGAAAATATGTAGAATTTTCAGAAAATGACAATTACGCAGTAAGGCTGGTTGTGGAATATGAAAATGCCCTTACAGGAAAACTCCAGACCAATACTTATCAACAACCATTTACTCCGGAAAGACCCGGAACATATCACATATATTTTCAGGCTGCTACCAAATATAAAAATGGAAATATCGGAAGATATCAGGGAGAATACCCCATTATCTCCAATTTCCATGTATACAAAAGACCAACCTGCAAGACTGTCACGTTCCTTTCCTATGACAGAAATAATGTCAGCAGGATAAATGCAGTGGCACACATGGAAAAGAGAGCCTTTGGAAGGGCAAATTACATAAAAGAGATAACCTGGCAGTGGAAGCAGGCAGGCGGACAATGGCGGGATGGAGAACTGCCCTCTGTTCTCACAAGGGGGGAAACCTATTTACTGAAAACAACCGTCATAGATGCAGACGGTATTTCTTCCTGCCCTTATGTGGAAATCATCTCTACTGATGACGTTCCGGTTCCGGATGTGACAGCGCCGAAGGTATCTATAGAGTCACCCTCTTTAGGGGCGAGAATAGCAGGACCTGTTGATATTGTTGGCAGCATTTATGATGATACCCGGATAGCGGAATATTCCATTTCCTATGATAATGGTTCCGGCAAAAAAGGAAGCATGTCATATACCGACACAGAGAACAAGAAATCCCAAAAGCTTGGGGCAATTGATTTTTCCGACCTTCCGAATGGAAACTATACCATTACGGTAACTGCAAGGGATGAGTGGGATAATAAGGCATCTGCCAGCGTGGGCATTATAAACGCATATCCGCTTATTAAGCTGACGGACATCACTGCAGATGAGGCATATGTATATGTCCATGGCAGGATAAATCAAATCAATGAGCTGGCAGAGACCACATATTCCTATAAGAATCCTGAAGAGGACAATGAAATTCCGGTAACAGGAAACGAAGAGGCACAGGAGAAGGGAAAATACATCGGATTCGCAAAGGTTTTGGAAATCCAGGAGCCAAAAGACAACGGCTATTTTGACGGGAATATCATGTCAGAGGAAGAAATCCTGTTCCGGATTCCCTTATGCCAGATGGAAAGTGGCATTTACACCTTCCATGCCAAAGCAAAGGATAAGAACGGAATTTCCACAGATGCCGCCATAAAAGCAGAGCTTATAAAAAAGAGCACAGATCCGGCAGAAGATGAAACTGTTACAGAGCAGACTTCTTCTATTGTGCTGCAATTCGACAGTGTGGAGCTTTTGGATTTAGAAGAGGGAAATACAGCTACAGCTGCAAATCAGGCCGCGGATGGAGAGCAGGCTGCGGCTCAGGGTGATGGAACCGTGTCAGACAATGACGCAGAGCGCCCGGAAAGTCCGGCAGGAGAGACTTCTGACGGAGAAATGCCTGCTGTCGGGAAGGAAACCTGTGTCCGTATACAGGGAACCTATGAATCCACAGATGAGATTACAGAAAAAGCTTTTGAGCTGAAAAATACAGAGACCAATGCAGCCATTCCTTTTGAGCTCCAGATGGAGAATGGCAGGGTCGTCCTGACTGCAAGAGCATCCCAAATGGGACAGGGAGATTTTGAAGCCACAGGCCGCCTGAAAAACAGCTATGGATGCGAAGCATATGCAGCCATGGGCTTTAAGCTTTCCGGCCAGGGAGAGCAGAAAGACATTACCATAGAAGAAACTCCAAACCAGGGGGCATTTCCGTCCATTTCCGCCATCAGCTTTCATGCAGACAGGACCCTTGTCCAGATTCATGGGGACAGGGCTGGTTACGAGCATACCGCCCTTACCTGTGAAAATGTGGCAAATGGAAAGAAAGTAAATGTAAAGGAATGTGATGATAACGGAATCATAGGAACCATGTATTCCTCGCATTTTGAAAGCGGACAGTATAAAGTCACTCTTACAGTATATGACGTAAAAGGAACAGTCCTTGGAATGGTAAGCATGTTGTTTACCTATACAAAGGGCGGTCAGGGTGGCTCTGTTTCTGACAATACCGTTTCCAACAACTCCGCGGATAAGACCCCGCCGGTCATTGAGATGGAGATAGAAGATGAGGACTATATCCTTACGGAAGCTGCCAACATCACAGGAAGCATCTATGACGAGACAGCCCTGAAGGAATATACGGTAACAATCGTCCCGGAAGGAGAAGAGGCCGGAACCGTGATCCGGACCGGAACGGAAGAAATAAGGGAGGATATCCTTGCAGCCATCGACCCCACCACCCTTGCAAACGGCAGATACAAAGCGGTAATCGAAGCAGAGGATAAAGCCGGGAACCGGAAGACTTCCAGCCTTGGCTTCACGGTGGACTCCCGGTTGAAGATAGGCAACATGAACATCGGCTTCACGGACCTTGTGGCAAAGCTGCCCTTCGGCTCCCTGAACCTGCAGAGGTTCTACAATTCCAACAACAAGACCTGCGGCGACTTCGGC
>CAMWWJ010000213.1 GCA_947177925.1 uncultured Lachnospiraceae bacterium | reverse complement strand
AAGGGTGCTAGAAAGCCTGTTAGCGGAAGGAAAGCTGCAGATTACTAAAAGAGGAAAATATATTAAGCCGGAAAAAACAGCTTTAATCGGTACATTTATCAGTAATGCAAAAGGTTTTGGGTTTGTAGAAATAGAAGGACAGCCGGAAGACTTTTATGTGCCGGAAACAAAAGTAAACGGTGCTTTCCATCAGGATAAAGTGGAAATAGCCCTTCTTCCCGGTAAGAGAGGAATGCGTCAGGAAGCGGAAGTGGTGGCTGTTTTGGAAAGAGGCATGAAAACAGTTGTGGGCACATTTGAAAGAGGAAAAAGCTTTGGATTTGTAGTGCCGGACAACAAAAAGCTGCCGGATGATATTTTTATCCCTTTAGAGCGTTCTAAGGGAGCCGTCAACGGGCATAAGGTAGTAGTGGAGATTACCGACTATGGAAAAGGCTATAAGGGAAAGCGTCCGGAAGGAAAAGTGGTGGAGATTTTAGGCCACATCAATGATCCGGGCGTGGACATTTTATCCATTGTAAAGGGATTTGACCTACCTATGGAGTTTGCCGAAAAAGTGCTTAACCAGGCCGAGCGGGTAGGAAAAGAAGTGTCTGCAGCGGACATGGAAGGCAGAAAAGACTTAAGACAGATGGAAATGGTCACCATTGACGGTGAAGATGCAAAGGATTTAGATGATGCCGTAAGCCTGACCGTAAAGGATGGCAATTACTATTTGGGCGTCCATATTGCGGATGTGACCAATTATGTCCAGGAGAATTCTGCTTTAGACAGAGAAGCGCAAAAAAGAGGAACCAGTGTATATTTAGTGGACCGGGTGATTCCCATGCTGCCTCATACTCTGTCCAATGGAATCTGTTCCTTAAATGAAGGAGTGGACCGGCTTGCATTAAGCTGCCTGATGATCATTGACGAAAAGGGAGTGGTGAAGGATTATGAAATTGCGGAAACCGTTATCAATGTAAACCGACGCATGTCCTACACCAGTGTAAAAAAGATCTTAGAGGACAAAGATGAGGAAGAATGTGAAACCTATAAAGAGCTTGTTCCCATGTTTGAACGGATGGCAGAGCTTTCCGGAATCTTAAGAAAGAACAGACAAAAAAGAGGTTCCATTGATTTCGACTTTCAGGAAAGTAAGATTTTGCTTGATAGAGAGGGACATCCTGTGGAGATCAAGCCTTATGAGAGAAACATTGCAACAAAGCTGATTGAGGATTTTATGCTTTTAGCGAATGAAACGGTTGCCCAGCATTTCTACTGGATGGAGCTGCCCTTTGTGTATCGTACCCATGAGGTTCCGGATACGGAAAAGATAAGGAAGCTGATTACGTTCATCCGAAATTTTGGCTATGGAATCAAGCTGAAAAATGAAGAGGTGCATCCAAAAGAACTGCAGAAGCTGTTAGGGAAAATACAGGGAACAGCAGAAGAAGCCCTGATAAGCCGTTTGGTGCTCCGCAGCATGAAGCAGGCCAGGTATACGGAAAGCTGTACCGGGCATTTTGGACTGGCTTGTGAATATTATTGTCATTTTACTTCTCCCATCCGCAGGTATCCGGATTTGCAGATTCACAGGATTATCAAAGAACAGCTCCGGGGAAGGTTGAAGCCGGAAAGAATTGCTCATTATAAAAGTATTTTAACGGAAGTGTGCAGGCATTCTTCTGAAACGGAACGAAGAGCAGATGAAGCGGAACGGGAAACCGATAAGCTGAAAAAGGCGGAATATATGGAAAGGCATATAGGAGAGCAGTTTGAAGGCATTATTTCGGGAATTACTTCCTGGGGGATTTATGTGGAGCTTTCCAATACGGTAGAAGGCATGGTTCATGTGGCTTCCATACCGGGGGACTATTATTACTATGATGAGAATTCTTATGAAATGGTAGGAAAGGATACCCAAAAATCATACAAGCTTGGAGAGAAGCTTACGATTCAGGTAAAAGATGTGGATAAAATGTCAAAGACAATTAATTTTGTAATCCCCTATGGGGAAGTGACCGATCGGACAATGGGAAACAGTGAGAAAAGTTAGTAAGGCAGGTGGAAAAAATGAGCAAAGAACAGGGAAAACTGGTAGCAAATAATAAAAAGGCATATTTTGATTTCTTTATTGATGAGAAATATGAAGCGGGGCTGGTGATGCACGGTACGGAAGTGAAATCCCTGCGCATGGGGAAATGCAGCATAAAAGAAGCCTTTATCCGGATTGAAAAGGGAGAAGCCTTTATTTATGGTATGAATATCAGCCCATATGAAAAAGGAAATATCTTTAATAAGGATCCTTTGAGAATCCGAAAGCTTTTGTTCCATAAATCGGAAATAAATAAGCTTGCAGGGAAACTTGCAGAAAAGGGGTATACTTTAGTGCCGCTGCAGGTATATTTTAAGGATGGAAAGGCAAAAATGGAGGTAGGTCTTGCAAGAGGCAAGAAATTATACGATAAACGCCAGGACATTGCCAAAAAGGATCAAAGGAGAGAGGCGCAGAAGGAATTTAAAATTAAAAATTTATAAAATCCTGTTTTTCCCTATGGACGGAAAGCAAGAATACCGATATACTAAATAGGCAGCAAAGAAAACTGAATACGGGGTAGTAAAGGTTTCGACAGGGGTCTTGCAGCTGGAGAAGCTATCCGCAGGTGATGCGTCAAATCACGACAATAAATATAAACGCTGAAGATAATTTAGCATTCGCTGCCTAGTTGCAGCGTGTCCGCCTTAGTGCACCTACACATTAAGAACCGGGCATCGACTATGTAGGAAACGACATGGGCAAAGCTTTGAGCCTGTGGGCGTACAATGAAGCTACTAAAACCTGCAGGGTGTTAGTTCCCGGCAGGCAGAGGGAATGAAAAAGAACTGACTATGATAGTAGAAGTACAGGGAATGGGCTTTTGGACACGGGTTCGACTCCCGTCTACTCCATGATTACTATTTACAAAAAAGATTTAAGCAAGTATATTATATGTATTGCTTAAATTTTTTTGTTTTCCTATAATTTTATGGATGTAAGGAGATTGTTATGGCGCTAAAAGACGATTATATAGCTGGAGGTTTTGAATTTGCAACGGATGCGGAAGCGAAAGCAGCAAAAAATGATGAAAACAAAATCCGGGCAATTGATAAGAAGCTGAATTACAATAATTTTGAAGCTGTTTCCATGGTTTATAATAAGGCAATAGAAAACAATGTGTTTGAGACCGTTATCGGAGAGCTTTATTTAAAAAAGCTTCAGGAGCATTTGATTGAGATGAAAGAAGCAAATAGTGATTTTATCTTAAAACCCATTCCGATTCGCTCCAGATTGTCCCTTACAAAACAGCCTGAGGAAACAACAAAAGTAAAGGTACAGATTCGCTCCCAGAAGGAAATCAAAGAGAAATTGAAATTTTCTACCATTTTGAATTTATTACTGGCATTTATTATTGTCATACTGTTTATTATTACATTAACAGGGGAAAATGCGAATATCATCAACTATAGGACAGCGATTACCAACCAATATGCCCAGTGGGAACAGGAATTACAGGATAGAGAAGCGGCTGTGCGGGAAAAGGAAAAGGAGCTTTTTGCAGAATAAAATTGTAAAAGAATTTCACAATTTTTACATACTTGTCTGCTAACATACATGATAACTTCACAAATTATGTAAGAGGTGCAGGAATGGAAAAATTGAAAATTCTCGTTGTAGATGATGAAAGCAGAATGAGAAAGCTTGTAAAGGACTTTCTGACCAAAAACAATTATGAGGTGTTAGAAGCGGAGGATGGCGCCCAGGCATTGGATGTTTTTTTTCAGGAAAAGGATATTTCCCTGATTCTGCTTGATGTGATGATGCCTAAGATGGATGGCTATCAGGTTTGTAAGGAAATCCGAGAATATTCGAAGGTTCCCATCATCATGTTGACAGCAAAGGCGGATGAGCAGGACGAGCTGAAAGGATTCCAATACGGTGTGGATGAATATATCACAAAGCCCTTTAGCCCAAAGATTATGGTTGCAAGAGTAGAGGCAGTGCTTCGAAGGACTGGAAGCGGCACATCGGAGGAATTAGTGCAGGTAGGTCAGATTACCATTGATAAAACAGCCCATATTGTTACTATTGGAGAAAAGCAGGTAGACCTTAGCTATAAGGAATTTGAGCTTCTTACTTATTTTTTGGAAAATAAGGGAATTGCATTATCCAGGGAAAAGATTTTAGACCATGTATGGAACTATGATTACTTTGGAGATGCCAGAACCATAGACACTCATGTGAAGAAGCTTAGAAGCAAAATGGGCGAACGGGGAAACTGTATTAAGACTATCTGGGGCATGGGGTATAAGTTTGAGGTAGAAGAATGAAATACAAGCATTCCATAAAAAGACAATTTGCAATTATTTTTATTGGACTTATGGCCGGCACAATTTTATTGTGCTGGTTTCTTAATAGTATTTTTCTGGAAAAGTATTATGTTCAAAATAAAGAAGCGGATTTAAAAAATGCCTATGCAAGTATTAACTATGCGGCAAAAAAGGGTACGCTCAGTTCAAAAGAATTTTATTATGAATTCCAGAAAATATGTGCCACCTATAATATGAATATCATAGTAATGGATGCAGAATCAAAATTGATTTTAAGCTCGGTAAATGATTATAAAAGAATGATCAGCCAATTACTGGAAAGTGTTATGGGGATGTATGAGCCTGATAAGATTTTAGAAGAAGAGGAAGCATATGTAGTTCAACAGAGCTTTGACAAAGATACAAACAGCAATTATATTGAAATGTGGGGAATGCTGGAAAACGGCAATTTGTTTTTGCTCCGTTCATCAGTGGAAAGCATCAGGGACAGTGTTAAAATATCCAATCAGTTTTTGGCATATGTTGGAATCGGGGCTGTCATAATCAGCGCATTTTTGACTATGACCATAACGGGCAGGGTGACGAAGCCTATCCTGCAGTTAGCTAAAATATCGGAAAGGATGAAGAATCTGGATTTTGATGCAAAATATACAGGAAACGACAAAAATGAAATTGGTATTTTAGGAGAGCATATCAATCAATTGTCTGATACGTTGGAAAAGACGATTTCCGAATTAAAAACAGCCAATAATGAACTGAAGAATGATATTCGTCAAAAAGAAAAAATCGACGAGATGAGGAAAGAATTCCTCTCCAACGTATCGCATGAATTGAAAACGCCCATTGCGCTCATTATGGGGTATGCGGAAGGACTGAAAATGGGAATCAATGATGACGATTCCAGCCGGGACTTTTATTGTGATGTAATTATGGATGAAGCCGGTAAAATGAATATTATGGTAAAGAAGCTTCTTACATTGAATCAATTGGAATTCGGAAATGACGTAGTTACCATGGAGAGATTTGACTTACATGAACTGATTGAAAATTACATCCAATCAGCGGATATTCTCATCAGGCAGAATGATGTGAAGGTGGAATTTCATTGCAATGAGCCTGTGTATGTCTGGGGAGATGAATTCAAAGTAGAAGAAGTATTTATGAATTACTTTACCAATGCCATGAATCATGCTATAAGAGAAAAGACGATTGATATAAAAATCGAGAGGCTTCCAGAGAAAGTAAGAGTATCCGTTTTCAATACAGGAGCACCTATTCCGGAAGAATCGCTGCCTTTGATATGGGAGAAATTTTACAAGGTGGATAAGGCCCGCACAAGAGAGTATGGAGGCAGTGGAGTAGGGCTTTCCATTGTAAAGGCAATTATGGAATCCATGAATCAGGGCTATGGAGTTATCAATTATGAAAACGGTGTGGAATTTTGGTTTGAACTTGCAACGGAATAGTGGTAAAATAATTAGAAGAAAAAATCAAAAGATGTGAGGAAAGCGCATGAAAAAGAAAATGACAGCTACTTTTTGTATGATGGCCATGATGATGGGACTAAGCGGTTGTGGTAATGCTATACCGGATATGTCAGAAGAGCAGGGGGCCATAGTTGCAGAATATGCGGCAGGATTATTATTAAAGTATGATAAAAATTATAAGACCAGGCTTGTGGAGAAGGAAATAGAAGAAACAGATGTTGATTTGGAAAAAGAACCGGAAGAGGCTTCAAAACAGGATAGTGTCAAACCGGAAGAGC
>CAMWWJ010000212.1 GCA_947177925.1 uncultured Lachnospiraceae bacterium | reverse complement strand
GCATTTTTTATTTTTGGGGAAATAATCTGTTTGAAAAAATGGGGAAACTCAAAATATGATTATTAAAGCATCAGCAACTTTACGTAATGATTACACATCAATTTCAAATATGGCAAAAGAAACAAAAGAACCGATTTACATTACCAAAAATGGAGAAGGCGATTTAGTGCTTATGAGCATTGATGCCTTTGAGAAAAGAGAACAGATGTTAACGCTCCGAGAAAAGGTATTACAAGCAGAGCAGGAACGTGTGACCGGGTTAGAAACCTTTAGTGTATCACAGGCGAGAAAGCAATTAAGGGAGAGATTGAATGATATGCGGAGTTGAAACCTTTCCCGATTCTGGTTCTTTGACACCAGATGAATGGTTGAACCAGAAAGGGTATCGGATGGTTATTTGTAAAAAGCATGTTATCATCCACAAACAGATAAAAAACAAAGTATATGTATATCACATAGCGGATGCGCAGACAGAATATGCAAAGTTATTTTCCTGAATCCTTATCAAAAAAGAAGATGGAAGCAAATCACTTTCCACCTTCTAAAAAATTTCTCAATTACCACTCCATCACACAGGCACTCCAGGTAAGCCCTGCTCCAAAGCCTGCCATTACAATCTTATCTCCTTTTTTCAACATTCCCTTTTCATTTACCTCATCCAATAAAATAGGAACGCTGCCTGCAGAAATATTTCCGCAATGGTCTAGACTGATAGGAAATTTCTCTTCACTTACCTTCAGCCTTTTTGCCACAGACTGAATAATTCGGATATTTGCCTGATGAAGAATAAAATAAGCAATATCATCCGGCTCCAAATTAGCTTCTGCTAATACTTTTTTAATACTTTCGGGCACCTTGCTGACTGCAAACTTATAAACCTCCTGCCCGTCCATATATGTATATTCCAATTCCTTGGAAGTATTAATCAACGGATTGTTGTTGCTTCTGTTCTTACATGCCAGCACCATTCCCTTTGCTCCGTCAGAGCCCTGGGTAAAGCTTAACAAGCCGGTTTCTCCTTTGGTGACAACTGCTGCACCGGCTCCGTCTCCAAAAAGAACGCTGGTGCTCCTGTCACTCCAGTCCATGATTTTGCTTAAGGTTTCTGCACCAATAATAAGTGCATTCTTATAAATGCCGGACTGTAAATATACATGGGCTGTATTTAAAGCAAACATAAAACCTGAACAGGCTGCATTTACATCAAACGCCACTGCATTCTTTGCTCCAATCATACGCTGCACCTCACAGGCAGTAGAAGGTGTCACATAATCACTGGTAATGGTCCCCACAATGATTAAGTCAATTTCCTCCGGGGACAACCCTGCCTGTTGCAGCGCCTTCTTAGCAGCCTCTGCCGACATGGTTGCGGTAGTCTCTTCTTTTGCAATATGCCTCTTCCGGATTCCCGTCCTGGAGGCAATCCATTCATCGGAAGTATCCATAATCTTTGATAAATCATCATTTGTTACAATATTCTCCGGCAGACACCGGCCCGTTCCAATTATCTTTGTTGTCATGATTGTTCTCCATTTTTATCAGTTATATTTGAAAATTCCTGCATAATATCTGCCACATGCTCTATTTTCGTGGCCCTATAAGCATTTTCCCCGCAAAACAAAAGTCCTTTTTCCACATTTCCTTCCACTGCATTTACCAATGCTTCCGTAATGCAGTAAGGTGTTTCTGCCGGATTGCAGGTACTGACACAAAGACGGCATTTTCCATGAGGTATAGGCCCTTGCCCTGCACGCCTTATAAAATCGTTTAAAATAGCTCTTCCCGGCATTCCAACCGGACTTTTTACGATTACAATGTCCTCTTTTTTAGCATCGATATAAGTCTGCTTGTAAGCCCGGGAAGCATCGCATTCATGGGTGGTCACGAAACGGGTAGCTACCTGCACGCCATCCGCACCAAGCTCTAAGGCATGTTCCATATCCTGCCTGTCATAAATGCCTCCTGCCACAACTACCGGGATTTCCGCCTTTTTTCCGGCTGCAAACTCTTTTACATGGGCTATTATCTTCTTAATTTCCGCCTCAAAATCAAAGCTTTTCGGGTTTTCTAACTGCTCTCTGGTAAAACCCAGATGTCCTCCCGCCTTCGGTCCTTCAATTACTACTGCATCCGGCAGGCGGTCAAATTTTTTCAGCCAGTATTTACATATAACATCCACGGATTTCACGGAAGAGACGATAGGCGCCAGTTTCGTCCTGCTGCCTTTTACAAGAGCCGGAAGGGTCATGGGAAGCCCGGCGCCCGAAATAATCAGGTCTACCCCTGCTGCCACCGCCGCCTTTACATATTCCTCATACTTTCTGGTAGCCACCATAATATTAACGCCTATGATACCTTCCTTTGCAATATTCCTTGCTTTTCTGATTTCTTCTTTAATTGCCCGCAAATTGGTTTCGATTGGATTTTCGTTAAATCCCTCATACCGGTAACCAATCTGAGCCGTAGAGATGACTCCCACACCACCCTCTAAAGCAACTGCGCCTGCAAGGCCGGATAAGCTCACACCTACCCCCATGCCTCCCTGAATGACCGGAATCTTTGCAGTGAGATTACCGATTTTTAATGGTTTTATTTCCATAAGCTTATTTCCTGCCTTTATTTATCACTGCCAATAGCAAAGGTCAATTCAGCGCTGGTAACCAGCTTTCCGTCCACATATGCCTTCGCACTGCCAATGCCAATCGGACCTTTTACCTTGATGATTTCTGTTTCCAACATAAGTACGTCCCCGGGAACTACCTTTCCTTTAAACTTTGCTTCTTTAATAGCCGCAAAATAAGCGGTTTTTCCTTTAAATTCCGGCTGGCTTAAAATAGCTACCGCCCCTACCTGAGCCAATGCTTCCACAATCAGTACTCCCGGCATGACAGGCTCCGTGGGAAAGTGCCCTGCAAAAAACGGCTCATTATAGCTGACGCACTTTTTCCCTACCGCTCTTACTCCGGATTCCAGTTCTTCTATAGTATCTATCAGCATAAAGGGCTGCCTGTGTGGAATAATTTCCATAATTTCCTTTGCAGATAAGACTGACATATTTTTCTCCTTTTTAATCTTCGTATTTCTTTACAAGAATAGACGCATTGTGACCGCCAAAGCCTAATGAGTTAGACAACGCATACTTAAATTCTCCTGTTACCGGTTCTTTACAATAATCCAGATCACATTCTTCTCCCGGCTCTTTAAGCCCTACCGTTGCATGAAGGTAACCCTCTTCCAGCTCCTTTATGCAGGTAATGAATTCAATGGCGCCTGCCGCCCCCAGCAAATGACCCACCATGGATTTGGTGGAGTTTATTTTCATATCCTTTGCATGGTCTCCAAAAGCAAGCTTGATTGCTCTTGTTTCAAATAAATCATTGTGGTGGGTGCTGGTACCGTGGGCATTGATATAAATAACATCCTCAGGCGCAATGCCTGCATCCTTTACTGCATTTAACATAGCCGTTGCCGCACCGCTTCCGTCTTCTGCCGGGGAAGTAATATGATATGCGTCCGAGCTGCAGCCATATCCAACTACTTCGCCGTATATTTTCGCCCCTCTTGCCTTTGCATGCTCCAGCTCTTCCAGTATAACTACTGCAGCGCCTTCGCCCATAACGAAGCCGCTTCTGTCCTTATCGAAAGGAATGGAACATCTCTTTGGATCATCCGAGGAAGACAGGGCGGTAAGAGCTGAAAATCCCGAAACTCCAATAGGAGAAATGCTGCTTTCCGTACCTCCTGCTGCCATAATATCCGCATCACCGTATTGAATCGTTCTAAAAGCTTCACCAATAGAATTGGTTCCTGTTGCACAGGCAGTTACCACGTTAATGCTTTTTCCCTTAAGTCCAAACTGAATAGACACATTTCCTGCTGCCATATTGCAGATCATCAGGGGCACGAGCAATGGATTCACTCTGTTAGGTCCCTTTTCCAACAGCTTACTATGGGCTGTTTCCATTGCCTGCAGGGAACCGATACCAGAGCCTATGGAAACACCAACCCGGTAAGGGTCTTCCTTCTCCATATCAATGCCTGCCTGCTCCAATGCTTCCTTTGTTGCAGCCACAGCATACTGGCTGAACAATTCCATTCTTTTTGCAGCCTTAAAGTCCATATAATTTTTTCCTTCAAAGCCTTTTACTTCTGCTGCAATCCTGCATTTGTAATCAGTGGTGTCAAATTTCGTAATGAAATCAAAGCCTGTTTTCTGCTCCTTCACACCCGCCCAGAATTCATCTACGCTTAACCCGATGGGAGTAATGGCTCCCATACCTGTTACTACTACTCTTCTGCTCATAATTTTGTCTCCTATCTGTTTCCAATAGATTTAAATTGCCATTCCGCCGTCTACGGAAATAACCTGTCCTGTTATGTAAGAAGCCTTATCGCTTGCTAAAAACGCTACCATTTCGCTGATGTCCTTTGGCTCCCCTACTCTCTTTAAGGGAATCTGTGCCAGAGTTGCTTCCTTTGCGGCATCTGTCATGGCTGCCGTCATATCCGTTGCAATAAAGCCGGGTGCCACGGCATTTACCGTAATGTTCCTGCTTGCTAACTCCCTTGCCATGCTTTTTGTAAGACCGATTACCCCTGCCTTGGAAGCCGCATAATTGGCCTGCCCCGCATTTCCAAGCACTCCGGTTACGGAAGAAAGATTGATGATCCTTCCTGCCTTCTGCTTTAAAAACGGACGGTACATATGCTTTATGGTGTTAAAGGTTCCTTTCAAATTGGTATCTATTACCGCATCAAAGTCCTCTTCTGTCATTTTCATAACAAGATTGTCTTTTGTAATCCCGGCATTATTTACCAAAATATCAATATGTCCAAACTCTGCCAGCATGGAGGTAATCATTTCCCCACAGGCATTAAAATCTGCAACTGAACACTGCACTGCAACCGCTTTTCTGCCCATTTTTTCGATTTCATTTACTACCTCATCTGCTTTTTCCTTTGAACCATTGTAATTTACAATCACATCCGCCCCATAAGAAGCAAGTGTTAATGCAATTTCTCTTCCTATTCCTCTTCCGGCGCCGGTAACCAGCGCTACTTTACCACTTAACATTTTCCTTCTCCTTTTCCAAGTACTATTTTAATGCTTCTACGACCTTCTCTAAATCTTCTACCTTCTCCACGTTCAAAACCTGTACATCCCGATTGATTTTCCGCATAAATCCGGTTAAAGTCTTTCCCGGCCCGATTTCAATAAAAGTAGTAACTCCATCTTTTATCATAAGTTCAATGGTCTGCTGCCATTTCACGGAGGAAGAAACCTGCTTTTGAAGCAGCGGCTTTACCTCTTCCTTAGAGGTAACATAATCGGCCGTTACATTTGCTATGTAAGGAATGGCAATATCCTGAATGGTTACTTCTTCAAGCTCCTTTGCCAGCTTTTCACCAGCTCCCGTTAAAAGAGGGGAATGGAAGGGACCGCTTACCTTTAAAGGCACACATCTTTTTGCCCCTGCCTCCGTTAATTTCTCCATTGCTTCCTTTACGGCTTTTTCTTCTCCGGTAATGACAATCTGTCCCGGGCAGTTGTAGTTTGCAATGGTTACCATACCGTCAATGCTGTCACATGTCTCTTCAATCACTTTTGTATCCAGACCGAGAACCGCTACCATGGCACCGCCTGTTGGAACCGCTTCCTGCATGTAGATTCCACGCTTTCTTACTACTTTAAATACATCCTCTTCGCTCATGACCCCGCTTGCTACCAAAGCTCCATATTCTCCAAGGCTTAAGCCTCCTGTTACATCCGGCTTGATTCCTTTTTCTTCTAATGCTTTTAACATGGCCACTTCTGCCGCCAGCATAGCAATCTGTGTATATTCGGTAATGTTGATCTGTTCATTTTCCTCAAAACAAAGCTTTTCCACATCCAGCCCGCTTGCCTTGCCTGCCTTTTCAAAAACCTCCCTGCAAAGAGGAATAGTATCGTAAAAGTCCTTCCCCATTCCTACATACTGGGCGCCCTGTCCCGGAAACATAAATGCAATTTTACCCATAATAAAACCTCCGCTTCTCTTTTTTGTTATATAATTCTTTTTTAAAACTTCTCTATGTATTTTGTGTTTTTTTGACTTTATATCTTATAAGATTCAAATAT
>CAMWWJ010000211.1 GCA_947177925.1 uncultured Lachnospiraceae bacterium | reverse complement strand
GATTTATATTGTAGACAATATTTTTAATTACTTTATATATCTATTTATAAGTCATTTCGGTTTTAGATTAAGCCCAAGAAAAAATAAGCTTTTTATTGGTGCCTCTGTGTTAATCATGTTATTTGCGGGTGTTTTCAATGCGTACTTTGATATCAATTCTCCCATTGTTTATATATTTTGGAGTGTGCTTTCCATCAGTTTATTTTTTGAGGATAATCTGATACATCTTATCCTATTAAGTTTTGGGCTTATGTATTTTACTGGAATCGTTGATACATTTAGTGTAATGCTGATACAAGTTATATTAATAGGAGGAGGGATTGCCGATACAGATATAACATGGTGGATGGAACCCGCCTATATTTTTTCGTTTCTTGTATATATTTTGGTATATGTTCAGCTTCTAAAAAAGAATGAAGTATATTTATGCGATATAGGGCTTAAGTATAAGCTTGCACTTTTAATACAGGGCAGTATTTTTCAAATGTTCTATAATTTTGTTTTTGCGTTCTTTGATGAGAATAGCACAATGTATAGCTGGAATGCATATGTAACATTTTTTATCAGTATTGCAGGTGTAATTTATTCCATCTTTCTTACGCTTAGTCTTGCTATTAAAAATATACTGTATAATAGGCAAAATAGAGAGCTTCAATCTTTTATGTATATGCAAAAGCAGCAGTATGATTACCAGTTGCAGCAGTCAGCAGCAATGCGACGCTTTAAACATGATTTGGTAAATCATATTGGTGCGCTTAGAGAATTGATTAATCAAAAAAAGATGGGGGATGCTAAGGATTACATAGATACAATCTGGGATGTGCAGGAGGATTTTGATTTAAAGGTTCATACAGGAGATGGTTTTCTCGATGTTATTATAAATTATTATTTATATTTGGCGGGAAAAGAAAACATAGAGTTTGCTGTATCGGGAAAGCTGACGGAAAAAATGCCTCTTGAAATGGTTGATATTACCTCCCTTATGGGAAACGTATTACAGAATGCGATGGAAGCAGCAGCAAAAGCCGCCGTTCCCAAAATCAGGGTTGAACTTGTAGAACATAAAAGGGAAATTTTTATTGTTGTCAGTAACAGCATATTGGAAAAAATAAACGCAAAAAACGGCTTTTTGGTAACTTCAAAAAAGGACAAAGAGAACCATGGCTTTGGGATGAAAAATATTGCTGCGACAGTTGAAAAATATCATGGTGAATATTATATAGATTCTATGGTGGAAAATGGAGAAGCAATATATAAAATTAGTATTGCGATTCCAAGGGAGAACAAAGAATGCAGATAGGTATCGTAGAAGATGAAGCGGTATGGAGAGATAAGATACAGGCTGCCATTGAAAAATATTGCAGGGATAAAAATATTGTCTTTAAAATGCATGTATATAGCAATGGAAGAGATTTTTTGAAAAATGCAGATGACGATTTACTGTTTCTGGATATTGAACTTGCAGAAGGCGAAGATGGTTTTGAGATAGCTGAAAAGCTGATGAATTGCGGAAGCCAATGTAAGATATGCTTTTTAACTTCACATACAGAACTGGCAAGATTGGGTTATCGGGTGAATGCTTTCAGATACATTGACAAAAAACATTTGGAGGAAATTGATGAGGCACTTGACTTTTTCCTTAAAAACAGGATTCAGGACAGGATTGTTTTTTGTAACGATACTGCCGGGATTCAGATAAAGATAAATCTGAATGAACTTATACTTGTTGAGACAAATGGAAGGAAACTAAGGTATCTTATGTTGGATGGCAGCGAACATTTTTGTGAAGGACGGATATCCGAAGCAGCGCAAAGCTTATCCCCATTTGGCTTTTTTCATATACAACGGTCGTATATTGTCAATTTAAAATATATTAAAGAAGTAAACAGCCGTGAGGTTACGCTTTGTAATGGGATAAAAATAGTTATTGGAAGAGTGCATGGTAAGGAGTTTAAGAAAGAGTTCTTTAAATGGAGAATGTGGTTCGATAATTAATTTGTGTCGTTTATGCAAAAATGATGTCGTTTATGCAGGAAGTATTTTATTGTCTTTTGCACTGTGATATAAATAAGGCGTTAATTATATTGCAGGAGGATAGAAAAAATGAGAAAAATGGCAATGGCGGCAGCAGCGGTAGTGATAATAGCAGTACTTTCATCATGTGGTCAGACAAAGAGTTCAGAAGATGATAAATCAGACATAATGGGCAGTATAACAGGAATAGGCGATGACGCCGGCGAAGTACAGGAAATACAGAATGACGATAGCGTCGGTTCAGCTGATACGAATTTGGGAGAGAACCCGGAAGAGGCGGGGCAGATAGTAACAGAGATAAACGGAGATGAAACCGTAAATGCAGATTCGGAAAAAACAGCAGAAGAACTGTTAGATTTATTTATCAATGGCTCAATAAGCGCAGTTGACTCCACAGATTCGACATCGACATTTTATATTACTGATTTAAATATGGACTCTGAAGAATGGGACTCATTTTCTGTTGGAGAGAAAGCCGATCTTGACAATGATGGAGAAAACGAACTGGTTATTAACGGTCCTTATGGCGGAATATATCTTGATGCGCGTGATAACAAGGTTTATGAATTTGCTGTAGCAGATGGCACTGCTCTTATTCTTTCTTATACATATTATAATGGCGCTATATGGATTATGTATAGCAACAGGTCGAGCGCAGGATTTGAATTTTATCATTTAGAAAAATTTGAAGGAGCTGATAACTTAGTTGTAGAAATGAATTTCGGCGAGGAACTTGCTGATCCAAATAACGCAGAGGCGGGAATGAAATATACATTGAATGGAGCTGAAATTTCATATGATGAATATACAGAATTATGCAGCAAAATTCTCGCTGCCCAAGTAAATACAACTTTCAATCAGACAAATAATGATGGTCAGATAAAAAAAGACGATGAACTGGAAGGTTTGCCGGGAGAATATGATTATATATCGGATTGTGGAACCGGTAAGTTGATTATTAAAAAAACGTCCTACGGATATGATTTTTCCGATTATGAATCAGAATCTTCCTATCGCTTTTTGGCTGATTCATCCAACATAGAAACTATAGAAAATAACAGGATATATATAAAGTATCCTGAACAGGTATTTTCTGATGATACCGTTATCTTTGGTTATTATATTTTAGAATATAGTACAGGTGAAATCAATGTATATTACGGAAAATCTGTACTTGAAGAGCCTCAGTTTTTATATCATGCCGAAAAATGTGAAATGAAAGAATAGGAATATCCTTCGGAATTTTACATGAATGATTGTTACTGCCGATACCATTGAGAATGTAGTACCTATAGATATTACGCTTGATGAATAAGCATTTTTCCCATACGATTAAAAAAATTGGTATTTACGAGGGAAGCGGAAATGGATGGATATGTCATCAAAAACATGGAGAGCGAAGACGAAATCAAAGGCAAAGGATATGTTCATTACAAGTCTTGGCACGAAACCTACACAGACCTTATTGATGCGGAATACCTAAGAAGGCATACACTTGAAAAATGTATCGCAATAGCTCACGAATGGACCGACAATATCATAGTAGCGAAGGATGGAGAGAGGATTGTTGGATTTGTGGGTTATGGCGCTTATCGTGATGATACGCTTCCTACCCACGGGGAGGTCTTTGCAATTTATGTCCTAGCTGAATATCATGGCAGGAGAATCGGCTATGAGTTGATGAATGCAGCGCTTGAAAAACTCTCTGCGTATAAGAAGATTGCTGTTTGGGTGTTGAAGGGAAATGATAAAGCAATTCACTTCTACGAAAGATATGGTTTTCGCTTTGACGGAAAAGAAGCGGAAGTTATGCTCGGCACTCCAAATACGGAATTGAGAATGATTTACGAAATGGACTAAAACAAATAGATTATAAGGAAAGAGTCGGTTGATTTCACACAGGAGAGGAGTGATTCTATGAGACGAAGAGCACAAGCGTTGTATCAAAACGGAGTCAAGAACTTCTTTGCCCATGCAGAATAGCAGACATATAGAATTCTGTATGGGCGAAAAAATATATGTCCTGCTGTTTCTGCACTTTATTTATTCTAAGATAAATAAGGAGCGGTGAAGATGAAATATTTAAATGCAGCAGAAATATTGCCGGAACACCTATTGAAAGAGCTTCAAATGTATGTCGATGGAGAGGTCCTATATATTCCAAAGACCGCCTCAAAAAAAGAGTGGGGAGCCGTTAATGGTTCACGGATATTCTATCAAGAGAGAAACAAGGAAATTCAAAGACTTTTTCAATTGGGATATTCCATAGATGCTTTGGCCAATCAATATGGTCTGGCATATAGTACAATCAAAAAAATAGTATATTGTTAATCGTAAGGCGCCTGTGTGATGCAACACAGGCGCCTTTTTGTAGCAAATTTGATTATAATCATTCTCTCTACTTGTGAGTCGGCAATAGGGTTTATACAATGGTATTGTAGCACTGAGCGGAAGGAGAGATAACGAATGAAAAATATGACAACCAGACAATTTAGTGTATTGGGTGATTGTGGGAAAATTTATCAGTTTATGTTGGACATCTATGAGAGGGATTGGAGAAACGGTGTGGCGGCCCCTTTCTTTGAATATGCCTACTCGTCGTTTTCCTATTGGATGGACATATCCTATTCCTACAAGAACCGCATTTGGGAAGACAATGGAGAGATTGTGGCATTTTGTTTTTATGAAAACCCCGTGACGGATATTTGTTTCAGTCTAAAGCCGGGATATGAAGAACTTGCTCCAGAGATGATAGCTTATGCGGACGAGCATATGCCCAAGAAAGATGGAAAAAACCAACTGACTCTTTCGGGTGGACAAACCGCATTAATAAATGCTGCAAAAGAGCTGGGATACCGTCAGGTTTATGAGCTAAACGATATGCAATTTGATTTTGAGGACGTATTGGACTACCCGTTGCCGGAGGGCTTCCATTTTGTTAAGCCGGAAGAATATGACATGGATAAGATAAGCAAGTGTTGCTGGAAAGGCTTTGAACATGAGGAAACTGAGGGCGCATGGGATCATCAATATGAACAAAACAATTACCAGAAACAGGTAGCCCCCCATGCAACAACGGAGCTTGACGTCATAATCGCGGATGAACAAGGTGAGTATGCATGCTACGCGGGAATGTGGTGGGTTCCCCAAAATAAATTGGCTTATATGGAACCCCTTTGCACGATTCCGGAGTATCGGAACAGAGGTCTGGCGGCTGCGGCATTATCGGAAATGTACCGCAAAACGAAAAACTAGGTGCGACCCATATGACCGGCGGAGATAATGAGTTCTATAAAAAAATCGGCTATAAGTCCGCGGTGAAATGGACGTATTGGAAGAAAGAATAAGTTGACAGGCATGAACGGGTCGCTTATGTAGGAAGACAATTGAATTGATCTCCAAAAAGGAATCATACCTTATACGAAAACTTAGGTACGATTTTACGGACAGCATATACATTGAACATAATCACGAAATGGATTCCCTTAACTTATCCGTTGCTTTTGGCATTGCTGCTAATGCTTTTCCATAATCCTTTTTCTGCTTCTCATCAGTCAATCCTAAGAAGATTATCCATTTCCTAAAAAATTGTGAAAGCATTTCAATCAGTTCTTCATGTCCGGTTTATATTGTGATATAATTTGATATAGGTTTTTCTTCCCCTCATTTTGGCCCTTATGAGAGTTTGTAACACGAGGGGAAAGGATATACAGGAGGAAATGCAATGGTTAATCCATGGGAAGAAATATCATTGTCTGATTACGAAAATCATATGAAATTGGATTCGGTTATGCAATTACAGAACCTGAACCAAATGATGAAGAGTCAGTTTAGTGCTTACCCTGTAAGTTCTGTTATGATTTTGGGAATTGCCGGTGGCAATGGACTGGAACACATTGACAAGAACAAATTTCAAAAAGTATACGGCGTTGATATTAACAGAGAATATTTGGCAACAGTCGCGGAGAGATATTCCGATTTTTCTGATATATTGGAATGTATACAATTAAATCTCATCGAAGAATCGGGGAGGCTTCCCAAGGCAGAATTATTGATTGCCAATTTGTTAATTGAATATATTGGATATGATTGTTTCCAAAAAACAGTTGAACGAGTACAGCCCAAATA
>CAMWWJ010000210.1 GCA_947177925.1 uncultured Lachnospiraceae bacterium | reverse complement strand
ATAAAATAATTTTCAAAAGTAAACAAAGTAAGACCTCGTAGCAATACGAGGTCTTTTGCGTTAGATGAGAAGAAATTTCTATACGGTTCGTGGTGCAGAAATTGCAAGAAAACAACAGAAAAATGAAAAAGGACTTCCGGAGAGAACCTCTTCGGGAGTTTTTTTGCAAGCAAAACTGGCATGGTAAAAAATACTAAAATTGGATATTTCTAAAATACCAGTAATATGTATAATAGCCATATAAATCACTATGTATATATGAAAGGTAGGAAATGACAATGGAAGAAAAAAGATATGAGTTAAATAAGCAATTAGCACAAATGCTGAAAGGCGGCGTCATTATGGATGTTACCACTCCGGAGCAGGCCAAAATCGCAGAAGAAGCCGGAGCATGTGCCGTAATGGCATTGGAACGTATCCCGGCAGATATCCGTGCGGCTGGAGGTGTTTCCAGAATGAGCGATCCAAAGATGATAAAGGGAATACAGGAAGCGGTTTCTATACCGGTAATGGCAAAGTGCAGAATTGGGCATTTTGTGGAAGCGCAGCTATTGGAAGCAATTGAGATTGATTACATTGATGAAAGTGAAGTGTTATCCCCGGCAGATGATATTTATCATATTAATAAGCATGAATTCAAAGTGCCCTTTGTTTGTGGAGCGAGGGATCTTGGAGAGGCACTTCGCAGGATTGCAGAAGGGGCGTCCATGATTCGTACAAAGGGTGAGCCGGGAACGGGAGATGTAGTCCAGGCGGTACGCCATATGAGAGCTATGAATGCAGAAATAAGAAGAGTACAGAATTTGCGGACGGATGAAATTTTTGAAGCAGCGAAACAACTGCAGGTTCCCGTTGATTTATTACAGTATGTTCATGAGCATGGCAGGCTTCCGGTAGTAAATTTCGCAGCAGGCGGAGTAGCAACACCGGCAGATGCCGCACTTATGATGCAGCTGGGAGCGGAAGGAGTATTTGTTGGTTCCGGAATTTTCAAGTCAGGCAATCCGGCAAAACGCGCGGCTGCTATCGTAAAATCAGTCACCAATTATACGGATGCGAAACTGATTGCAGAGCTTTCCGCTGATTTGGGAGAAGCAATGGTTGGCATTAACGAGCAGGAAATCGAGCTTTTGATGGCAGAACGGGGAAAATAGGATGACAATAGGAATTTTGGCTTTACAGGGAGCTTTTGCCGAGCATGGATATATGCTGGATAAACTGGGTGCAGAGCATTTTGAAATCCGTCAAAAGAAAGATCTGGAACGCTCCTTTGATGGACTGATTCTGCCGGGAGGGGAAAGTACGGTTATGGGAAAGCTTCTTAGTGAATTGGGAATGTTTGAAAGTATTCGTGAAAAAATTCAATGGGGCATGCCGGTGTTCGGAACTTGTGCGGGACTGATACTTCTGGCAAAAGAAGTAGAAAAGAACCCATCCTGGTTTGGCACTATGAGCATTCGTGTCAAAAGGAATGCTTATGGAAGACAGCTTGGAAGTTTTTATACAGAGCAGGAATTTAAAGGAATCGGAATGATACCCATGTCCTTTATCCGGGCGCCTTACATAGAAAAGGTATATGATGATGCGGAAATACTGGCACAGATAGATGAAAAAATAGTTGCCGCACGTCAGAAAAATCAACTGGTGACAGCCTTCCATCCGGAAGTAACCAACAATCTAGAAGTCCACCGATATTTTTTGAATATGATTAGATAAAGATAAAAAATTCCTTGACGAAAGAGGCAAAGAATCATATAATACATACTATATAGATAGGAATTATATGATTATAATATATAAAGTAAAAGTCCCGGAAGAAGCATGGGAATAGAAGATATTCTTCTAAAGAAGGGAGACAGCATATGTGTGAATTATTTGGAATCAATTCAAAGGAAGACTATCAGATTAATAGTTACCTGAAGGAATTCTTTTCCCATAGCAGCGCACATCCTCACGGATGGGGACTGGTCCTCATGGAAGAAAATGAAGCCCAGGTAGAAAAGGAGCCATTGCAGGCAGCAAAAAGCAATTATCTAAAGGAAAGACTTTCTATCCCTGTTGTAGCGAAAAATGCTTTTGCCCATATCCGTTATGCAACCATTGGAAATGTGGAATACAGAAATTGTCATCCATATACCATGAGAGATCTGACAGGAAGGCATTGGACGCTGGTTCACAATGGCACTATTTTTAACTATAAACCGTTGGATGGATACGTAAGCATACAAAATGGGGAAACAGACAGTGAAAGAATTTTATTATATATTGTAGAAATGGTCAATCAGCAGGAGAGTCGGTTAGGAAGACCAATGAGGGAAGAAGAAAGGTTTTCTTTGTTAGATTCCATAATTGTGGAAATGTCAGCAGGAAATAAACTGAATCTGATGATATATGACGGAGAATTATTCTATGTACATACCAACTATAAAGATTCTCTCTATGAATTGGACAAAGAAAACCGGGTACTGTTTTCCACTGTTCCTTTGGACACAGAAGGTTGGAATCCGGTTATATTTACAACACTTTTAGCATACAAACATGGTCAAAAAGTGTTCAGCGGTACGGAGCATGGCAATGAGTATCTGGACAGTGAAGAAAATATGAAATATTTATACAGCATTTTTTCAGATTTATAAATTTATAACAAATCTTTTAGGAGGCATTATGAAAAATCCACTTCATTATCAAATATCGGAATATGACTGCGGACCAACAGCTATGCTGAATGCCATCAGCTTTCTTTTTGAGCGGGAAGAAATCTCACCGGTAGTGATCCGGAACATCATGCTATACTGTCTCGACTGTTATAATGGCGAAGGAATTATGGGAAAAAACGGTACTTCCCGTGCAGCCATGATGTTTCTCAGCAATTGGCTGAATGAATTCGGGAAAATCGGGCAGTTGTCGGTTTCTAGCAGTTATCTTTCAGGAAAGAGTGTCAGGGTTGGAAAGGAAAGCCTGATTTATGATGCCCTGTGCCGTGGCGGCGTAGTAATCGTTCGTGTGTTTTTTGAGTGCGACCATTATGTGCTGCTAACCGGAATCAAAGAGGAAAAAATACTGATGTTCGATCCATATTATGTGGAAGAAGAATTTTCAGAGCCGGGGATCGTTCAGGTAAATGACCAGCCCTTTTGGTATAACAGAATCGTAAATGAAGAGTATTTTAACAGAGAAACTACAGAACTATATGCATTAGGGCCTGTAGAAAACAGAGAAGCCATTATTCTTTTTAATGAAAAAACGAAAAAGACAGCGGAACGGACCATAGAATACTTTATATAAGAGGAAGGGAAGTATAGGATGTATGGAATCTGGCCAATTAACGAAATGCGGATAAAAAAAGAATTTTCAGAACTTGTAGCAATTGATTCTGTTTCATTTTCGGAACGACAGATGGCAGACTGCCTGACAGAAAAATGCAAGAGCCTGGGCTTCAAGGTGATAGAAGACCGGGCTGGAGCACATTATGGAGGGAATGCTGGAAATTTATATGGCTTTTTACAAGGAACTTTGCCCGGGGAACCGGTTTTGCTTTCTGCACATATGGATACAGTAAGTCCGGGAAAAGGGAAAAAGGCTGTATTTTTAGAAGATGGAAGAATTGTTTCTAAGGGTGATACAGTTCTGGGTGCAGATGATCTGGCAGGAATCGTTGAAATTCTGGAAGGGATTCGATGCGTACAGGAAGCGGGAAAGCCTCACCGGGATATTGAAATCCTGTTCCCCATTGGAGAAGAGGATTATGTAAAAGGAACAGATGTATTTGACTTTAAAACGGTCAGATCCAAGGAAGCATATGTGCTGGACATGAGCGGACCGGTTGGCAGAGCTGCCATCCAGGCGCCATCTCTTATTTCCTTTCAATCCGTTATACACGGCAGGGCTGCACATGCAGGCTTTGAACCGGAAAAAGGAGTAAATGCTATTCTGGCCATGAGCAGGGCAATTGCTGAGATCAGGCAGGGAAGGCTGGATGAGGAAACAACATTTAATATTGGAAGTGTTTTTGGCGGCGAAGCATTGAATATTGTTCCCCAAATGTGTACCTGCACCGGTGAGATACGCAGTTATCAGAACGAAACTGCCCTAAAATATATGGAACAGGTAAAAAATACATTTATGCAAAAGGCAGAGGAAGTAGGAGCCATTTGTGAATTCCACCAGAAAGTAGAGCTGACTGCATATAAAATAGAAGAGAATCAACCTGTTGTTAAAAGGTTTCAAGAAGGCTGTAAAAGATTGGGAATAGAGCCGGAACTGGTTCGGACATTTGGAGGAAGCGATAACAATAATTTCGTGAAAAATGGCATTGACGGCATTGTCCTCTCCTGTGGAATGTATCAGGTGCATTCCACCAATGAGTATACCATTGTGGAAGAACTGAAAAAAGGTGCGGCCCTGGTAGCGGAGCTGCTGGTATAGGTGTGAAGATCTAAGGGAAAAGAGGTACGGGATGGATCAAGAATTTGTAAGGGAACGGTTATATCAGAAGTACATTTTGCCTACAAAGAAAAATAAGGATAATTATGTAGGAATTGAAATTGAAATGCCGATTATCAATTTGGAGAAAAAGGCTGTTGATTTTTCTGTAGTGCATAAGGTAACGGATAGTTTCATGGAACGATTTCAGTTCCAAGTGGTAGGCAGGGATGAAGAGGGTAATATTTATTCTATTTCGGATGAAGTACATGGAGACATATTATCTTATGATTGCTCTTACAACAATCTGGAATTATCATTAGGAAAAGAAAAGGAATTGATTACGATCCATCACCGTTTTTTATCCTATTATAACTTTTTACAAAAAGAATTCGGGAAACATCATTATACATTAACCGGAATGGGGATAAATCCATATCGTATTTACAACCATAATGTGCCAATTCCCAATGGACGTTATCGGATGCTGTTCCATCATTTACATTCTTATAAAAAATATGATTTACCTGTATTTTTTCACCATTATCCGGAGTTTGGAACCTTTTCCAGTGCCTCACAGGTTCAGCTGGATGTAAATCATGAGGAGCTGCTTACGACAATACATGCTTTTACCAAGGTAGAACCTATCAAAGCAATCTTATTTTCTAATTCGGTTTTGCTGGATGAACAGGAAGATTTGTTATGCTGCAGGGATATGTTTTGGGAAAATAGCACACACGGTATCAACCCTCACAATATCGGTATGTTTGATTGTACATTTGAGAGTGAAGAGGATTTGCTTTCTTATATTGAATCCACAAGTATTTACTGTGTGGAGAGAGAGGACAAGTATATTAATTTTTCACCGGTCAACATTATGGAATACTTTAACCGCCCGTATGTAGAGGGCGAATACTATGAAGATGGGGATTATAAAAGTATCCGGATAAATCCGCAAATTGGCGATCTTCAATATTTGCGTACCTTTAAGTTTGAAGACCTGACCTTTCGGGGCACTATTGAATTTAGAAGTGTATGCTGTCAGCCAATCAAAGACTGCATGACGGTAGCGGCTTTTCATCTGGGATTGAAAAACAGACTGCAGAAGTTAGATGAGCTGCTGAAACAGGATCATGTGATCTATCATCAGGGGTATACAGCCGGAGAGCTAAGGAAGATGTTTGTCCGCAGCGAACTGCCGGCTTTTGTGGATGTGGAAAAGCTGTATGAACTTATCAGGAATATTCTTGAGCTTGCAAAAGAAGGGCTGGTAAGCAGAGGATATGGGGAAGAGAGTATGCTTAAGCCATTGTTTGAAAGAATGGAAAATAAAACGAATCCGGCAAAACGAATGTTGGATTTAAGGAAACAGGGTGCGGATATACAGGATATTATTTTTGAATATAGATAGAGGATGTAAGAAAAAATTCCCAAAAAAGGACAACCACCGCTATGAATGGAAGTGGTGGCTGTCACCTGAAGCCTTTGTAGAAATATTTGTTCATCCCCCTTGACATCTTCAAGGAAAAACAGCAAAATGAAGACATATCAAATAAGACAGATGTATATGTTTTCAAAGGGACTGCAGGAATTAGATAAAAATATTCTTATAAAAAAGGAGGCAACAAAATGATTTACAAAGAATTTCAGGATTTGAAACTGTCTGCACTTGGTCTTGGGGCAATGCGTCTGCCTGTCATAGACGGCAACGATGCACAAATTGACGAAGCTGCTGCCGAAAAGATGGTT
>CAMWWJ010000209.1 GCA_947177925.1 uncultured Lachnospiraceae bacterium | reverse complement strand
TAAGCGGACGCAACAGAGAGATGAGAGCGGATTCCATGCGGTGTTTTTGGCAGCGGTTTTCCTAAACAGCCTGGGGAGGCTGTGGCTGCCGGTCGGGCCGTCATATAGCGCCCTCCATGGCGCAATATGACTAAAATTGCCGTCCATGGCAATTTTACCCTGGGTTATTGAGCAGGCTGTTAAGGAAAACCGCTGCCAAAAACAATGCATGGAATCCGCTCTCATCCCTCTGCTGCTGTTTCGTTTCAAGCAGTACCTTTTGACAAGTATCGTCTTTTTTACATATGAAAAACGTATCAAATATATCAAAGTATATCAAATACTTTCCCAAGCACCAAACGGCTTTTCGATACACAGTGGGAGCTGGCGGGGCATAGGATAGTCTTAGAGGCCTGTAAGGAAAGTCCCCGATACAAGATCGGGGAAAAGTAAAGTCGCCGGCACTTACGCACCGTATTTTGGTGCGTTAGTACCGCTGCGTCTTTGCAGAGCGAGAGCGTGCCCCTAAGACTATCCTATGCCCCGCCAGCTCCCACGTCCTCCCTTCAAAACCCTCTTCGGACACTTATGAGAAAGAAACACTTAACTAAAAATCTATTTTTTTCAACATGTAGAAAATATGTAACAAAAATCCGAATCCCCCTTGCATTCTTCCAAAAGATATGCTAAAGTATAACAGTTGTGAGAAAAGAGATGGTCCTCTGTTACAGTCAGTATTAAGAACATCCATACAGGAAGGAGAAGCACAATGAACGATATTATCAAAAACATCGAAGCAGAACAATTGAAAGAAAATGTACCACAATTCAACGTTGGTGATACTGTAAAGGTTTACGGTAAAATCAAGGAAGGAAACCGTGAAAGAATTCAGGTTTTTGAAGGTACTGTATTAAAGAAGCAGGGTGGCAGCAACAGAGCTACTTTTACCGTAAGAAAGACTTCCAACGGCGTAGGCGTGGAAAAGACATGGCCAATCCACTCTCCGAATGTGGAAAAGGTTGAGGTAGTAAGAAGAGGTAAGGTAAGACGTGCAAAACTTTACTATTTAAGAGATCGTATAGGTAAGAAAGCAAAAGTTAAGGAACTGGTAAAATAAGAGTGGATTACTGCACCAAATCATGAGAAGAAATGGGGACATTTACAATATGTAGATTGTCCCTTTTTCATACTTGAGGAAACAATATGTCAAAAAGAAAGGGACTAAGCTTTTATAAAAAGAAAAAGAAACTGAGCGCAAGTGTGATACGGGAAATATGGAGCTATACATTTCTTGTATTTGCAACGATTCTGATTGCATTTGTGCTTGTATATTCCGTTGGAATGAAGACAAATGTCATCGGGGTATCCATGGAGCCGCAATTGTATAATGGACAAGCAATTCTGGTCAATCGATTGGGCTACAAGATTTTTCCGCCAAGGACGGGAGATGTAGTGGTCTTTCTTCCCAATGGAAATAAGAATTCTCACTTTTATGTGAAAAGAGTCATAGCTGTTCCGGGAGATAAGGTTTTGATTAAAGAAGGAAAGCTTTATGTAGATGGAAAACTGTATGAAGGTGTGGACTACGATAAGATTGCGGACCCGGGCATAGCGGAAAATGAAATAACTTTGGAAAGTGATGAATTTTTTGTACTGGGAGATAATGTAAATAACAGTGAAGACAGCCGTTCCGGAAATATCGGTGCTGTAAAGCGGAAAGATATTATTGGAAAAGTATGGTTCCATATGGCGGCAGGAGATACCAGCGTGGGATTTATGAAATAGTGTAAATACGGAGGAAATAAAATGAATTATCAATGGTACCCGGGGCATATGACAAAGGCAAAAAGAATGATGCAGGAAAACATCCGCCTGATTGACCTTGTCATAGAGCTTGTGGATGCAAGAGTGCCTCTTAGCAGCAGAAATCCGGATATTGATGAGCTTGGAAAAGGAAAAAGCAGGCTCATATTGTTAAATAAAGCGGATCTGGCAGATGAAAAGCGGACAAAGGCATGGTTTTCTTATTTTAAAGAAAAAGGCTTTTTCGTACTTGCCATTAATGCCAGAACAAAGGAGAGCATGAAGGCCATTCAGAATATCGATACAGAAGCATGCCGGGAAAAAATCGAGAGAGATAAAAAAAGAGGAATTATCAACCGGCCTGTCCGGGCCATGGTAGTGGGAATCCCCAATGTGGGAAAATCCACTTTTATCAATTCCTTTGCAGGAAAAGCATGTACCAAGACAGGAAATAAGCCGGGGGTAACCAAGGGAAAGCAGTGGATTCGCCTGAATAAAGGACTGGAGCTGTTGGACACGCCCGGAATTCTCTGGCCCAAATTTGAAGACCAGCAGGTGGGCTTAAAGCTGGCCATGATTGGTTCCATGAATGATGAAATACTAAATACGGAGGAGCTGGCTGTTTCCCTGATTACTTATCTGCAGGAGCAGTATCAGGGACTTTTGGAAAAGAGATATCAGATTATGAGTGAAGAGCCTGTTAAGATACTGGAGGAAATTGGAGAAAAGCGGAAGTGCTTTTTAAAAGGGGAGCAGTTGGACTACCGGAAGACCAGCAATCTGATTATTGATGATTTCAGAAGCGGCAGATTAGGAAAAATTACCCTTGAATTTCCGGGAGAAACATAATATGATGAAGTAGTATGAAATAACTGACAGAAAAGAGGGTTACTTTGAAAAACGTATTAAAAGAAGTTCTCAGCACAAGCCTTTATATACTGGTTGTATTAGCGGTGACATATTTGGTGATTACTTTTGTGGGACAGCGGACGAGAGTCAGCGGAGAGTCCATGACGCCTACCCTGCAGGAAAATGATAATCTGATAGTGGATAAGATCACCTATCGGTTCAAGGACCCGGAAAGGTTTGATATTATCGTATTCCCATACCGGTATGAGAAGAAGACCTATTACATTAAGAGAATCATAGGTATGCCGGGGGAAACGATTTATATTGACGAGCAGGGAAATATTTTCATTGATGGTGAGATTTTGGATGAATCCTACGGAAAAGAAGTCATCCGCTATCAGGGCAGGGCATCCAAGCCCATTACGCTTGGAGAGGATGAATACTTTGTTATGGGTGATAACCGGAACGGAAGCTCAGACAGCCGGGAAGAGGATGTAGGGAACATTGCCAGAAAAGAGATTATCGGAAGGGCATGGATCAGGATTTATCCTTTTGATAAATTCGGGGTTTTAAAGCATCAATGAAAAGACCGGATAGGAGCGGTAAAAAGTGGAAAAGAAAATAAGTGAGATAAAAGAAGCTTTTCAGGCAGCAGAGGTTCCTATGCTGCCTGAATTTATAAGCATTTATAAAGAAGATAAAAGGCCGGGAGTGGCAGCCCTTGTAAAAAAGGCCCAAAAGCGGATTGAGGCCATGGAGAAAGAGCTTGCCAGAACAGAAGCATTAAAGGCTTATGAAAGAAAATATAGTACATATACTTATATATGCGGTATTGATGAAGTGGGAAGAGGTCCTCTGGCAGGTCCTGTAGTGGCAGGAGCCGTTATTTTGCCAAAGGATACGGATATTTTATATATCAATGATTCCAAAAAGCTTTCGGAGAAGAAAAGAGAGGAGCTTTATGAAATAATTATGGAAAAAGCTGTAGCAACGGGAATCGGCTATGCTTCTCCGGAAAGAATTGACGAAATCAATATTTTACAGGCTACCTATGAAGCTATGAGAGAAGCTATTCAAAAACTTGCGGTTGTACCCGATATATTATTAAATGATGCAGTTACGATTCCAAAGGTGGATATTCCACAGGTGCCTATTATCAAAGGGGATGCCAAGAGCATTTCCATAGGGGCGGCAAGCATTATAGCCAAGGTTACCAGAGACCGGATGATGGTGGAATATGACAGGATCATGCCGGAATATGGATTTGCGTCCAATAAAGGGTATGGGTCTGCAGCCCATATTGAGGCATTGAAAAAATATGGACCGACCCCGATTCACAGGAAAACCTTTATCAAGAATTTTATCTGACTGCATCAGATTATGATTATGAAAAAGTGAGGAAGACACATGGCTTTTCAGTTGTCAGATTTATTTTCCTATCAAACCAATAAAGAAACCTATGGCCAGACCACAGCCGTAAAAGGAACCGATTCCGCAAATGCAACGGAAGAGAAGGAGCATATTCTGTCACAAAAAGAATTATCCGCCTTTTCCAAGGGAAGTAGCGTAACGGGCCAGGTAATCAGTGTGGAAGGCGATGCTGTGAAGTTAAGACTGGCAGATGATACCTATGTCAATGCCAGACTGGAGCAAAGAATGCATGTATTGCCGGGGCAGAAGCTGACCTTTGAAGTGAAAAGCAATTCCGGCGGCACGCTTTCCCTGACTCCCCTTTTTACGAACCTGAATACTGGTACGAATGTAATCAAGGGATTAGAGGCGGCTAATATTCCCATAAGCGATGCCTCTGTAGGTATGATAACGGCAATGATGGATAAGGGAATGTCTATTGATATAGGTTCCCTGCAGAATATGTACAGGCAAGTGATGTCATATCCAAATGGGAATCCGGCTGATATAGTGGAAATGAAACAATTGTCCATTCCTGTTTCAGAAGAAAATCTGATGCAATTTCAGGCATACAAAAATTACGAACATCAGATTTTATCAGGAATCCAGGAAATTGCCGATAGTCTGGAGCAGACCTGTCTGGAGCTGGTAGCTGCCGGAGACGTACAGGGGGCAGCTGCTATTTACAAGGAATTGACTGCCATGTTTTCGGAGGGGGAAGCCTTATGGAATGAGGGCAATGTTGCAGAAAATGCTTCCATGGAAGAAACTATGGTTTTAGAAGAAAACAGTCAGGCACAATCACTGCCAAAAGACAGCATCCCGGAGGAAATATTGGTCAAGGGGCAGCAACTGCCCATAAAGGAAGGGGAAATGCTGGCGGAAGGTGCAGTGGAAGCTGTCAGATCCCAAGAGGGGGAAAAGCCTCCTGTAATTGTATTTAAGGAAGATATGCCTTCGGTATCTCAGGAAAATGAGTTAGCATCCCCTAACAATACAGCGGGAAAGGAAGGGGAATTGTCAGGACTTTTAAATGGAAAAGAAAGGGCAGCGCTTTCCGAAAATCTTACAGCCCTTGGTGTTTCGGAAGAAATAGTCCAGACAATAAAGGAGGGGACTATTTCTTATAAACAGCTCTTTTCCCTGTTAAGTAAGGTTTCGGAGGCAAAAGGGCAGGCAGAACCTTTGCAGAAGCTGTATGCTTCCAGAGAATTTGAAATGTTGATAAAAGACCGGATGATGAAACAGTTTTTAATGGAGCCGGAGACGGTAGGAAAAGAAGGAAAGGTTTCCGAATATTATGAAAGGCTGCAGGAACAGACAAGGCGGCTGACGGATACGCTTTCCACAATAGGAAAGGAAAATTCCAGCCTGTTTAAAAGTGTGGATACTCTCCGGCAGAATATGGATTTTATGAATCAGCTCAATCAGGTATTTAACTATGTACAGCTTCCGCTGAAATTCAGTCAGGGAAGCGCCCATGGAGACCTGTATGTATATACGAATAAAAAAAATCTGGCAAAGGATAATGGCAGCATCAGCGCTCTGCTTCATCTGGACATGGAAAATTTAGGGCCGGTGGATGTCTATGTGACGATGACAGGCAGTGAGAAGGTAAGCACGAAATTTTACTTAAGGGATGATGACATGCTTTCCTTTATAGAAAGCAATATCCACATATTAAATGAAAGGCTGGAAAAAAGAGGATATCTTTTAAAGACGGAGGTCACCGTAAAAAGCAGAGAGGAAAAAGGTTTTGGCGAGCGGCTGACAGGCGGGGAGGAAGCGGAGAAGCATATGCTTCTTTCCACCCAGGCCTTTGATGTCCGGGCATAGTCTTAGAAGAAAGGAAGAGGGCATATGGAAGAGAAGCCAAAGAAAATAAAACAGGCAATTGCTTTGGAATACGATCCTTCTGAAGAGGCGCCCAGAGTCATTGCTTCCGGAAAAGGGGTGCTGGCAGAGCGGATTCTGGAAAAAGCAAAGGAAGAAAAGGTTCCCATCCACAAGGATGATAGGCTGGCAGATACTTTGTCACGGCTGGAAATCGGGGAGATGATTCCTCCAGAGCTTTATGAGGTGGTGGCAGAAATACTTGTGTTCGTAGATCAAATGGACAGAATACGGGCAAAAATGAAGAAGTAAACGGCAAAGGC
>CAMWWJ010000208.1 GCA_947177925.1 uncultured Lachnospiraceae bacterium | reverse complement strand
CTTTAACAGGTCGTTTGCGATGGTTAGTGCAACCAATTGTTCTGCATTTGCTCGGGTCGGATGAGTTTCCTTGCTTTCACTGTATCTGATTTGCGAGAAGCCGCCTTTTTAAATTCTAATATCATACCACTTATTTTGTATTTTTACTACAGATTTTTGGAAATTTAATAAATAATTTGCCGACTTCTTCCATTCAAAATCCGTTATCCATAACACAGATTTCGACAGGTTTTCAATCACTCTATCTTTTGCAATTTTGCAAATGCTGCCAGCATCTTTTTAGGCCCGTAATCGTCAAATTCAACCGTAACCTGATAATCTCTTGGTTCTTCTACAATTGCCTTTACAGTTCCTTCACCAAATTTAATATGCCTTACTCTGTCGCCCTCGCCATAGGAAAGCGTTCCGCTCATGGAAGGTGCCCCTTTGCTGATACCTGCCATATCGGAAAATTTATCCTGTTTGGCTATAAACGGCTTGACAGCAGCGTTTGTTGTGGGTTTTTTCACCACCGCCTTGGGTTTTACTATAGAATTATAAGTATTCCGCCCACTCGTTACGGTTTCTTTTTGTTCATGCTGAACTGTGCCAAGCCCTGCATAGGGCTTCTGTTTAAAAGCTGCTCTTTCATATGAAGTCTCTTCATATTCCTCAAATTCCCTTTTCTTTGAAACCGGCAGCCTGTTATCCAAAAGCTCTCCTGGAATTTCCCTTACAAAACGGCTTACCGGATTGTACTGTGTCTCTCCCCGGATCATTCTCTGTTTTGCACAGGATAAGGTCAGATCCTCTTTTGCCCTTGTGATTCCCACATATGCCAGACGTCTTTCCTCTTCCACTTCTGCGGGATCGTCTGATGTAATCGTCATATAACTGGGAAAAATTCCATCTTCCATGCCAGCAAGATACACATGTGGAAATTCCAATCCTTTTGAACTGTGGAGCGTCATTAAAAGCACCTTATTGCTATCCTCATTTACTCCATCAATATCCGCAACCAAAGCGACCTCTTCCAGAAATTCCGACAGGGATGCCTCTTCATGTTCTTCTTCATAGGAAACAATCTTGGAAATCAATTCATCAATATTTTCAATTCTTGCTTTTGCCTCTTCGTCATTATCCGCCTCTAACTGTGCTACATAACCAGTAGTTTCAATGATATCCTTTATCAGTTCTTCCAGCCCATAAAACTCTAGCTTACTGCGAAAAACCTGTATCATATCCACAAAAGGCTTTAGCTTGGAAGCGCTCTTTCCAATGGTCATAATCTGATCCGCTTCCCTTAGGGCCTCATAAAAACTGATATTCCGGCTGTCCGCATACTCCTGCACCCGGACAATGGTAGTGGCGCCAATGCCCCTTTTTGGCACGTTGATAATACGCTTTACCGCCACATCGTCCTTTCCGTTGTCAATGGTCTTCAAATAGGCAAGCAGATCCTTGATTTCTTTTCTGCTATAAAAGTTAACGCCTCCCACTACGTCATATGGTATGCCGGCTTTTACAAATTGTTCCTCCAAAATACGGGCCTGTGCATTGGTTCTGAATAAAACCGCACAGTCCTTATAATCGCAAATCACTTCTCTTTTCTTTTTTGCCACATCAAGGGCTATGTATTCCGCTTCTTCGTAAGCATAATCAAACTGTCTGAAATGCAGCCTGCTGCCGCCCTCCTTATCTGTCCAGAGCGCCTTTTCCTTCCGTCCCACATTATTCCTGATCACAGAGTTAGCAGCCTCTAACACATTGGAGGTAGAACGGTAATTCTGTTCCAGCTTCACGATAAAGGCATCCTGATATACCTTCTCAAAATCCAGAATATTACGGATGTTGGCACCTCTGAATTTGTAAATAGACTGGTCGTCATCACCTACTACGCAAAGATTCCTGTAAGCACCTGCTAACAGACGTATCAATTCAAACTGAGCCGTATTTGTATCCTGATACTCATCCACCATAATATATTGAAACTTTTCCTGATACTGTCTAAGCACATCCGGACAGTTTTTAAAAAGCTCAATGGTCTTCACAATCAGATCGTCAAAATCCATAGCATTGTTTTTTCTAAGAACCGCCTGATATTCCATATATGCTTTGCTGATTTTCTGCTTTGTAAAGTCTCCAATACTGTTTAAATCATATTCCACAGGAGAAATCAGTTCATCCTTTGCGGAGGAAATGGCGCCCATGATCGTCCGCTCTTTTAACATCTTCGTATCTATCTGAAGCTTTTTGCAGACTTCCTTCATAATGGTCTTCTGATCGTCCGTGTCATATATGGTAAAATTATTGTCAAACCCGATTCTGTCCGCATATCTTCTTAATATCCGCACGCATGTGGAGTGAAAGGTGGCTACCCAGATGCTTTCCGAGCCATAGCCTACCAGATCGTCCACTCTTTCCCGCATTTCCCCTGCCGCCTTATTGGTAAAGGTAATCGCCATGATATTCCATGGGTTTACCTGGCATTTTTCAATTAAATAGGCTATCCTGTGGGTAAGCACCCTTGTCTTTCCGGAGCCTGCCCCGGCCAGTATCAACACCGGCCCGTCTGTATGAAATACCGCTTCTCTTTGTTCCTTATTTAAAGTGTCATAAATACTCATAGCTTACTCCAATCCTATCCCGTTCCTGTTCTCCCGTCCCGTTTCCCCTGGCTGTCAGACAGGCAGTCCCATATACTGAAATATGATATCATACCTCCAACCTTTTGTCACATCTTTTTGACTGCTCCATATATTATCTGTAACAAGCTGCAAGAAAATCCCCGGGATTTTCCTGCAATTTCCATATAGGAGGTATTATGAAAAAACAAAGTCTGCTTTTACTTACGATGTTAGGGTTATTCTCCACTCTATTACTTACAGGCTGCAGCAAATCCAGTACCAGCGACAATAAAAAAGTGGTGCTGAACGAAGTTGCCCATTCCATTTTTTACGCTCCCATGTATGTGGCAATCGAAGAAGGATACTTTGAAGAGGAAGGTATTGATCTGGAACTGGTTACCGGATATGGGGCAGACAAGACCATGACCGCCGTGTTGAGCGGGGAAGCCGATATCGGCTTTATGGGACCTGAATCCACGGTCTATACTTATCTTGGGGATACCAATGATTATGTAGTGAATTTTGCCCAGTTGACCCAGAGAGCCGGCAATTTCCTTGTGGCAAGAAGCGAAGTTCCCGACTTTGAGTGGAACGACCTGATAGGCACTACGGTACTTGGCGGAAGAAAAGGCGGTATGCCGGAAATGGTATTTGAATATATCCTGAAGAAAAATAACATCAATCCTTCCAGCGACCTTACTATTGACCAGAGTATTGATTTTGGTTCTACTGCGGCTGCATTTGCAAACGGGCAGGGAGACTACACCGTTGAATTCGAACCTTTTGCCACCTCCTTGGAAGAACAAGGCACCGGCTACGTCATCGCCTCCCTTGGGGAAGACTCCGGCTATGTGCCCTACACAGCCTTCAGCGCAAAAACAAGTTACATGAATGAAAATCCCCAAATCATGCAGGGCTTTGTAAATGCATTGCAGAAATCTATGGATTATGTAAACAGCCATTCCGCAGAAGAAATTGCAAAAGCCATCCAAAAGCAATTTCCCGAAACAGAGCTTGCTACTTTAACAACTATCGTATCCCGCTATAAAGAACAGGATACCTGGAAAGAGGATTTGATTTTTGAAGAAGACAGCTTTACACTTTTACAAAATATTTTGGAAGAAGCCGGAGAGCTTTCCGAAAGAGTACCTTATGAAGAACTGGTAAATACTACCTATGCTGAAAAAGCAAAATAGAAAGTTTAAAATGGCACCGGTATCTTCCGGTGCCATTTTGTTTCTTTGTTTATCATACTATTTTATTACGAATAAGCAGCTCGTAGGGGAATCGAAAATTATCACTGTTCTAAAAATCCCTTATTTTATGCGGTTTTGTATCTTAAAATTGTGAATACCCACAAAATACCCACAGCATTTTAAATAAAAACAATATACATCAAACGTTTTTACATATATTTTTTTACGTCTGAAATGTGTATCAAATTGATTGCCTGTGCTTTCATTTCTTTTATGATATGGATATATTTATCATAAGTAAATTGTACGGTGCTATGTCCCAATATTTCGCTTATAACTTTTATATCCACACCTTTTCTGACCAAAATAGATCCAAATGTATGTCTCAGTGCATGCGCTCCACGATATTTGATTCCATTTTCTTCACAAATTCTCGAAAATGTCTGCTCTATAACACGAACAAGCATTATTTTACCTTCTTTAGTAGATACAACATAATCAGATTTTATGCCAATATCTTTTTGTCTTTTTTTAACTCCTGCAAAGCTAAATATGTTGTTTCATTCATAGGAATTATCCGATTGCTATTTTTAGCTTTATAGTTGTTACGACATTTAATTTTTTGTTTTTGTCTCGAATCTGTCCCTACTATTGATAACGGAAACCGTTTTGGTAATTTTTATTATTCTCTTATCAAACTCCACGTCTTTCCATGTTAAAGCACCAGGACTTTACATTTTTCCAACGCCAGTAGAAATGCATTCTCCGAATGGATGAATGTTCTGGCAGAAAGCTTCTTGTAACTTTAATGAATTGTTTGATTTTTGTTGTGTTATCCAAGTTGATTTTGATTTTTTGGTTCATTTCACATCTTCCTCCAGTTTATAAAAATTGTGTGCACTATCATGAAATATGAATTTGTATTTTAGTAGATGGTTGCTGTCAACGAACAGGAAGCCATTAATTATATCTTCTATTTGGAAGTTATATTCACAGGCTAAAATGGTGTTTTGGGAAACTTTCACTTTTTTTATATCTTTTATTATGGATTGTCTCAAATTGGTCTGGTGTTAAAACCTCAAACATGCTTTCGCCAAATTGATTATGATTCAGGCGGTTGATGATCACGGAGGCAACATTGGCTTTTTGTTCAAAGGTATATTCATCTCCTACTTCTGCCTGTACCACTCTGAAGAACAGAGCCAATTCTTCATCTGTGTAGTAGTCATAGATTGTTTCCGGTGGATCGAAGGCATCTGAATAGTCTTGGATAATGGCTTGCATTTTGTTATTCATTTCTTCAAATGCAGTGTCCGTTTCGTTTTTGATTTCTTTTGTGGATATCTTTCTTGCCGGGTCATTGCATGGTGGCAGTTGTTCTTTTATGGCTATGGTTTCTTGTGCCAGATTGTATTTGGCTTTCTCCTTTTGCCTCATAAAAGGGGCGACAAAAGAAACCATCATACATGACAGCAGGAACATTGCAGGTATTCTCTTTTTCATATTTCTCCTTTGGGGGTTTTGAATTTGTGTATATGTTGTTTGTTGAGTACGGATTTCTCTATTTGGGATGCGCCAACATCTCAAAATGAGAATGGGTAAGAACTGGCTTTTTTGTTATGTTTCTTCTATTTTTATTTTGAAATTGTCACTGATTCAAACCACTCCTTTTTCACTCGCACGTATTTTTTATCATTTGGATAGAATGTTTTTGTTCCGCTTTGCTTCTTACACCAACTGTCAAGGAACTTTTGCAGTTCGTTTTCATCTTCACTGGAAATATGATTTCTTGCGTCTTCATGTAATTCTTCGCAGGCATAGTCTATCATGCTGGTAGCGTCCATAAAAATATCTACGTGATCACAAAGCCACAATACTCCTGGTAGATTCTTACACATTGTTTTGTCTGTTTTATATTTGTTATAGTCCTTATAGGAATCTACAAAAGATTTTATATCAGGAAAGTAATTGTCTGTTTGCTCATCATAGAGCCATGTATCTGTGGCAATATCTTTTAAATCCATTTCTTGTGCTTTATCTATTTTTTCTTGATATTTTATTCTCTTTTCTTCTTCCTCTTTTTCTTTATATTGTTTGCAATCACATGTTTCTATATAGCTTTTCTGAATCTGTTTGCCACAGTATTTACAGAATCGGATTATGCCATTGTAACAGTTGGGACAAAACTGGATTGCCTGGTTATTATATGGGAACATGTATTTCTTAGCAGCCTCAGATGTGCACCTTGGATGCCGTAAATATGATTGTCTACTACAACACCAAGACCATGGCACATAGGACAGAGTTCTTCATTGTCCATTAAGTCTTTTTCTAATGTATCTGGAAGAATATGTTTGATTTCTGCTGATATGTTTATTGATATATGTTTCATAAGTTAATTCTCCTAAATATTCAAT
>CAMWWJ010000207.1 GCA_947177925.1 uncultured Lachnospiraceae bacterium | reverse complement strand
CCCCCCCCCCCCCCCCAGTTTTTTTTTACACGCACAAGACGCAATACGAGCTTCGCCTTTGTCTCGTGGGCTGGGAGATGTGTATTATAGACAGATACAAGACTATAGCATAAGAGAAAATAGAAGTAAAGTTAAAATCAAGAAGCATTAAGGAAAATTCCTGTAGCTTTCCATATAATCCAAACAAAAAGCACCAGTGCCGAAATGACACACAACACGATTAAAGTGAGAGTCAGTTTTTTCCATTTGCGTGCTTTCAAAGTCAGGAACATCACATCAATCACGTCCACAAAAAAGAAAAACTGAAGTATGGCATGGACAATCAGCATAACCTTTGAAAGAGTATTTGATTTGAAGGACAGGCGCAGATAAGAAATCGTATAAGGCGCTTCAAATGCCAGAACAAACCAGCCGTAAACGTTTCCAAATATCACAAACGCGGGTCCTAAAAATATCATAAAGGGAACCGGTATAAAGGACAGGAAAAAGGCAGCCACCACGATAAAGCCGCCTATTATAAAAAAGGGAATCATGGCATATTTTACCAGTACTGTGGCATTTAGCATGATGATGCGGTTTTCGGGTCTGCAGAATTTCACCGCAGCAATGATGTTAAGAACACCAAATGCAAATGGCAGAAAAAGCAGGAACGTTAAGTCAACACCTTCTATTTTTATGGACAGGTAGGCTGGAAGTAAGTAAATGGACAGAATATACAGCAGTGGAAATATGTAAAGTGGATGAAAGCCCTTTGTATGTTCAAATGGAAGCGCTTCTGTCTGTGAGATAGTATTCATTTCATCTGTTGTATATTCGTTCATTTGTATTCCCTTCATTCTTGACTGTTCCTTCTTATATGGATCAGATATAAAATCCGCCAATAAAAGAACTCCTATATTGTTTGCCTATTATTCTAACATACAAATTTGTGGAATGCTATAATTTTCAATTTCCAGGTATAAAATAAATAATTAGAATCATATAAAAATTGCTATTTTCAATAAAGCTTAGTATAATTTAGAAAAATCAGAAAAATAATGTATTGCATCAGGCCCCCTTTTTCTGATTGAATAATTAAAATGAAGAAAGGAGTAGTAAACACTATGATAATTGATACCCATGTACACATCGGAAACATGTTAAAATTTCAAATGCCGGAGGAAATGGTAATAGAGTCCATGAAAAAATACGGCATAGATTATTCCCTTGTTTCTAATATAGATTCCACAGAACTGGATTTTGACCAGAAGGAAATTCCAAAGGAACTGCAGATAGATCAAGTGGCTTCTTTGGATAGAAGCATTCGCTTTGCCAGAAAATACCCCGATAAAATAGGTGTCCTTGCCTGGATGAAGCCTTATGGGGAAACGGTAACACAGGAGCTTGTGGACATGCTGGAAAAAAACAGGGATATTATCTATGGGTTAAAGTTTCATCCCTTTCATTCCAAAACAGCAATGGACGATCCGAAAGTGGCGCCGTATCTGGAGCTTGCAGGAAGATTTCATTTTCCGGTAGCAGTACATACCGGAGGCTGTGAAGAGGCAGAGCCGGTTCATGTTCGGAATGCGGCGGAAAAATATCCGGACATAGACTTTATTATGGTACACATGGGACTGGGGACGGATAATCAGGAAGCAATCCGCCTTTTGGGCACTCTGCCAAACTTATATGGAGATACTACCTGGGTTCCTTTGGAAAGCACCATTCAGGCGGTAGAGACTGCAGGCAGTGGGAAAATGCTGTTTGGAAGCGACAATCCTATAGACGGGCTGGACACCTATCACAATAATCCAAAAGGTGATATTTCCGTTTATCAGGCATATTTTAAGGAGCTTGAGGGCAGAATCGGAACAGAAAGTTATGAGAATATCATGTATCGTAACGCAGTCCGCTTATTTCACCTGCCTTTTTAAAGAGATGACAGTACAAGGAGGTCATGTTTGCAAACATGGACCACGTTATTTTGCCGTTGCTGCCCGTATATGACAATGAAATGTCCGTTCAAGGCAGCAATCAATTTTTATCCCCATTTCTGCCGATAGATACAATAAATATACCGAAGGAAGGTGGAAACATGTTGTCCATTGCAGTGTGTGACGACGATATCAGGGAATGCGCCCATATAGCAGCGAAAATCAAAGGGATTTTGAGGGAACTCAAAGTGCCCTTTCTTTTGTGTCAGTTTCACAGTGGAAAAGAATTGCTAAAAGCGCCGGAAGCTTTTGATATTCTGTTTCTGGATATTATCATGGACGGACTAGATGGAATGCAAACAGCAGAATTGTTCCGCAAAACAGCGGCTGACAAGCTGCTGATTTTTATATCATCCAGCAGGAAATATGTGTTTGAAGCATATGACGTGGAGGCTTTCTGGTATCTGGTAAAACCCATTGATGATAAAAAGCTGAAAAAAGCATTGCAAAGAGCTGTGCAAAAGCTGGAAAAGAGCCCTAAAAGCTTTCTGATCGTCAACAAAGAAAGACAGAAGAAAAAACTATTTTTAAATGATATTTACTATTTTGAAATAAAGGGAAGAATGATTTATGTACACGGAACAGATGGTATTTTCACATACTATGAGCAGATTGGCAGACTGGAGGAGCGGCTTATAGGAGAAGGATTCTTCAGGTGTCATAAAAGCTATCTGATCAACTTGAAATATGTGGACACATACAACCGGCAGGAAGCTGTTTTAGACAACGGGGAGAAAATCATGATTGCCAAGAGAAGATATGAGGAATTTGGGAAAGAAATACTTGCCTACATGAGAACAAACGGAGGAATTCTATGAGCTTAGTGACGATTCCCTGGGGTGTTTTGATATCAGTATCCTGTTGTCTGACGTATGCAATTGCCGCAGGCAGATTTTGCAATCAATTTCTGGAAACCTCGAAGGTGAAAGAAAAGCTGTTTATTTTGATTTATTTTAGCGGTATCATGGCATTTATGGCTGTTTATGAACATTACAAGCTTCCCTATATTGTCTATGGGCTGGCAGAACATTTCTTTTTTCTGGGAATGACAGCGCTGTTGTTTCAGTCAGAGATGGAAAAGAAACTATTGACAGCGTCCATATTGATTACGGTCAGAACACTGGTGTGGGGATTTGGCCAGTCTTTTTTTTCCTGTATTGTATTAGTAATATTGCATGTGGTGAAGGGAGAAATGGAACCCGTTATTGGTATATGGGAAGAATATGTGATTATCTGTCTCACCTTTGCAACAGGCATTTGGGTGATTGGACTGCTGTCAAAATATTTGAAATCTGTTCTTGATGGAAAGATGAGAAGATGGTATGCACTGCTGACCCCACCGCTGTTAGCAATTGTCATGATTGCTGATATGTCGGGATGGGGCGCCACTTACGGAATTATGGTAAGGGGCAGGGATGAGTGGAATTTATACTATAATCAGATTTTCAGCCATGTGGGAAATTGTGTTTTTACGGCATTGTCCATGTTTGCAGTAGGATTTTATGTGTTCGGGATGAATAAGATCTATGTGGAGCAAAAGAAAATGGGGCAGTACCAATCCCAGATAGCGGCTTACAAAATGCTGGAAGAGCAGTACGGACGAATGGAACGGCTAAGGCACGACATGAAAAATCACATCATAGGGCTGCAGGGGCTTTTGGCAGACAGGGACATGGAAAAAATGGAACAGTATTTAAGGCAAATGCAAAAAGCCGGAGATATAGAACCGGGGGAAGAGGCTACCGGAAACAAAGTGGTGGATGCATTGCTGTATCAGAACCGGAAGCAGGCAGAAAAAAAGAAAATTTTATGGGAATGTCATGTGCAGATTCCAAAGTCATGTTCTATTGACGAAATGGACTTGTGCGTGCTGTTCGGCAATCTATTGGACAATGCCCTGGAAGCATGTGAAAGGCTTCCTGAGAATGAAAAGCGGTTTATAAACATACAGGCCCAATTGGTAAAAAGGTGTTTTTTGCTGGAAGTAAAAAATAGCTGTGGCTTGCCAGAAGCAGTGAAAATGGGAACTACACTGAAGGCAAACCCGGATGAACACGGCATAGGTCTTGGCAATATCAAGGATGTAGTGCAAAAATATGGCGGAGTTATGGACATGGAAGTAAAAAAGAATGTATTTTTGATTTCCATACTGTTGCCCTTAAAGAATGCCGTACATGACATGGAACAGACTGTTTAAGACAGGAAACTAACAGGCAATACTCCTGCTGCCGAAAAAGAAGGAAAGGCATTTTAAGAGAAGGAGGCGGTAAGGGTATGATGTGCGCAAAAACAATGGAAGGCTTAGTGGGAGCAAGAACCAACATGGATATGACAAAGGTTCCCCTGCGGGTTTTTAAGGAAGCCAGGCACAGAGGTGATACGGCAACCATGGAAAGAGCCATGGGATATGTCAATGGATTTTCGAATCAGGCACAGGAATATAAGGCAGAAGCTTACGAAGGAATGAAGGAAGATGGAAAGGAAGCAAAGGAAAGAGAAAAAGTGGCACGTGAAAATGCTGCTGCAAAGCTGAAAGAAGAAAGTAAAAAGCTGGAAGAAAGAATGGAGGAGAGCAGGAAAGACGGTGGGGAAATATTGGAAATCAGTCAGGAAGGAAAAGCATTGTGGGAAAATGCCGCAAAGCAGGAGGCTGATAATCCGGAAACCGGAAAGCCTGTTGTAGGAAAAGAAAACATCATATATACAAAAACGGGAGAAACCAGCCAGACACTACAAGGTTCCGACACATCTATTTTGGCGTAAAGACTATAGAAAGTAACAGTTTGGCATACCTTGTGGGGAAAACGGACTTGGATAGAAGGGGCAGGCTGAAGTGTTACTATGTTAGAAAAATAAGGAGGAAAGATACGAATGAACATTTTAGGAATTGAAAACAACAGCTTGCAGTCTCCAGAGGAAGTTTACCGGGATTTTCAAAAAGAGGGTGCGGAAAATGGGATTCATAAAGAGGCTGGAAATGAAAAAGAAGGGGAATGGTTTATAAAGGATGAATATATTCCGGAAGAGAAAAAATCCCAGAACCCTGCCGGGATTTATAAAAAGATTCAGGATGAAGACGGAAAGCCTAAGATTCAATATGTGGATTCTGGAAGGGAGAAAAAAAGCTGCACAGGAAATACCGATCAGGTGGACCGGGAAATTGAAAAGCTGAAACAGCAGAAGGCGCAGTTGGAAAAACAGAGAAATGCTGCCAAGGATGAAAAAACAGTAGAGGAGCTGGAACGAAAGCTGGCACAGGTGGAAAATGAACTGAGGCAGAAAGACAATGATACATACAGGCGTTCGCATACGGTGTTTTATGAAGCGTAGCAGAAAAGGCATTCTGGCATTGGTTCCGGGATGCCTTTTCCGGTATTGGCTGATATGTGCGGTTTGTTAAATGCTTACAAGAGAAAAGAAAAAGAGTGATAGGTTTGTGTTAATGATGGGATGTTATTTTGCAAGAATGATTTTCCGGGAAATATTATAATATAGGTAGCTGCTTATGGGGCATACAGAGAGAGCCCTTGTAAAAAGCAATAAAAATTCCGGAGGTGTAACATGAAAGCAGATGACAACAAACAGAAGGAGCCATGGAAGGATGGTAGTGAAACAATCATGGTAGATGGCAGGGGCTATGAAAAGATAAGATTATTAGGACACGGAAAGGGAGGCTATTCTTATCTGGCATGGGATGGGGAAAGGCATTGCGTATTGAAGTGGATTCATCACGAACCATGCAGCTATTATCAGTTTGGCGACAAAATACAGGCAGAGCAGACAGATTATGAAAGGCTTGTAAAAACAGGAATCCGGATTCCCAAAATGTTTGCCATAGAGAAAGAAAAGGAAATCATCATCAAAGAATATGTCGAAGGTCCCACTATTTATGATCTGGTTCTGTCAGACCAGATGAAGGATGACTATCTGGTGCAGATAAGGGAAATGTGCAAAAAGGTGTACTCCTTTGGACTGAATATAGATTATTTTCCTACCAATTTTGTGGTGCAGGGGGGAAAAATCTATTATGTGGATTATGAGTGCAACGAGTATATGGAGCAGTGGGATTTTGAAAACTGGGGAGTAAAGTACTGGTCTAGGACCCAGGAATTTATGGAGTATGTGGAGAGTTCCAGATAAAGATAGATTATATTTAGGTAAATAAAAAAATGACTGGTTATGAAACAGAATAACAATAGTGACAGTTCAGCCCGCTTGGGAGAGTAAGTGCAATTGCTCTCTCAGGC
>CAMWWJ010000206.1 GCA_947177925.1 uncultured Lachnospiraceae bacterium | reverse complement strand
TCAAAATTTAAATGTTTATAAAATAGTTTAGCACAAATTCAGTAGATATGCCAGTTAGGATAAAAGGGTGCCGGGAATTTTGGCGTGAGGACATAAGAATCGGCAACTTATATATAGAAAGCCTCCAAAAAGCGGCAGGTGCCATCTCCTGCGTCCTCTCATCAAACTCCCCCTCCCTTTATCATAATTTTTCCCCGAAACCTTGAATTTTCTCCCCAAATAGGTTAGAATAATAAATATCTACGAGTAAGGACGTGACAAGATGACAGATTTAGGAAATACACAATACTTTAAAGTTGAAGCGGAGCCCGAAACAGGGGTGAAAGTGGTCTTATCAACTGTTTACGAGGCACTAACGGAAAAAGGCTACAATCCTGTAAACCAGATCGTAGGATATATTATGTCCGGTGATCCCACTTATATTACCAGCCATAAAAATGCCAGGAGCCTTATTATGAAAGTGGAACGAGACGAGCTGGTGGAGGAAATGCTGAAGATTTACATTAAGACCAATAAATGGGAATAATGCAGTCTTGCGTCATCAGGAAGGTAAGCTATATGCGCATTATGGGTTTGGACTTTGGCGCTAAAACGGTAGGGGTGGCAGTCAGCGATCCTTTGCTTGTTACGGCTCAAAGCTTAGAAACGATTACGAGAAAGTCGGAAAATAAATTAAGACAAACATTGGCTCGGATTGAAGAGCTGATTCAGGAATATCAGGTAGATAAAATTGTTCTGGGACTTCCCAAAAACATGAATGGAACTGAAGGGGAACGTGTAGAGAAAACAAAAGAGTTTCAGGATATGCTTTTTCGAAGAACGGGAATTTCGGTTGAGCTGTGGGATGAAAGACTTACTACTGTAGCGGCAGATCGAATCATGATGGAAAGCGGTATACGCAGAGAGCACAGAAAAGAACACGTTGATGCGGTGGCGGCTTCCTTTATTCTGCAGGGATATTTGGATTACTTAAAGAAGGATCAGGAGAAGGAAATTGGAAAAAATTGAATTTACGCCGGAGCTGAATGAAGAACCGGTAGAATTTTTCATTGTGGAGCAGACAATGATAGCAGGTGTTACTTATCTGCTTGTAACGGACCAGGAAGAGGGCGATGCCCAGGCGCTCATTTTAAAGGACGTATCCGGTGACGGAGAAGAAAAGAGCACGTATGCTATTGTTTCGGAAGAAAAAGAGCTTCAGGCAGTGGCTGGAGTGTTTGAAAATATGCTGGATGATATTAAATTTGAAAAAGACGAATAGCTTTCAGACAGGTGTGGAAATGGATAGAAAGGGCCTTAGCAAAGAAGAGGTTGCGGCAATTTTAAAAGAAAAAGGATTAAAAGTAACAATACAGAGAGTGCTGGTGTTGAAAACACTTTCTGCCTGTGAGGATCAGCATCTGACTGCGGAAGAGATTTATGAGCTGGTAAAAGTAGAATACCCGGAAATCGGGCTTGCTACTGTTTATAGAACAATACAGTTGTTGTTAGAACTTAACCTTATTGATCGGATTAATTTGGATGATGGGTTTGCCCGTTATGAAATCGGCACATTTAACAAGGGAAAAGCCAGACATCATCATCATCATTTAATATGCTTAAAGTGCGGAAAGGTGGCTTCTTTTGAGGACGACCTGTTAGAAGGTCTGGAACAGAAGATACAGGAAAGCACTGGTTTTGTTGTGTCCGATCATGAAGTAAAGCTCTACGGCTGCTGCAAAGAATGTGGAGGAAATTTACTTGAAAAATGTAGTACAACAAAATAGTTCCAAGCTGAAGATTATACCATTAGGAGGTTTGGAGCAAATCGGAATGAACATTACAGCCTTTGAATACGAGGACTGTATTATTGTGGTGGACTGTGGTCTGTCCTTTCCGGCAGATGATATGCTGGGAATCGATCTGGTAATTCCTGATATTACTTATCTGAAGGAGAATTCGGAAAAAGTAAAGGGATTTATGATTACCCACGGACACGAAGACCATATCGGAGCGCTTCCTTATGTGCTGAAGGAGCTTTCTGTGCCCATTTATGCCACTAAGCTGACCATGGGCATCATTGAAAATAAATTAAAGGAACATGGACTGGAACGTGCCACAAAAAGAAAAGTAGTAAAATTTGGGCAGCATATCAATCTTGGGAAATTTCGGATTGAATTCATTAAGACCAATCACAGTATTGTGGATGCGGCAGCTCTTGCTATTTATTCTCCGGCAGGAATCGTAGTCCATACAGGCGATTTTAAGGTGGATTATACACCTGTATTCGGGGATGCCATTGACCTGCAGAGGTTTGGCGAATTAGGAAAAAAAGGGGTACTTGCCCTGATGTGTGACAGTACCAATGCGGAACGTCCCGGCTTTACCCAGTCGGAAAGAACTGTAGGAGTCACCTTCGACCATATTTTTATGGACCATAAAAATACAAGGATCATCATTGCCACCTTCGCTTCCAATGTGGACAGGGTGCAGCAGATCATCAATTCCGCATACAAATACGGCAGGAAGGTAGTGGTGGAAGGCAGGAGCATGGTAAATATTATTGATACTGCCTCCAATCTTGGCTACTTAAAAATACCGGAAAATACACTGATTGATATTGAACAGTTAAAGGATTATCCCGATGAAAAAACAGTGCTGATTACTACGGGAAGCCAGGGAGAAAGTATGGCAGCCCTTAGCAGGATGGCAAGCGGTATGCATAAAAAGGTATCCATTGGCCCTCTAGATACAGTTATTTTTTCATCCAATCCCATTCCGGGAAATGAAAAGGCGGTTTCCAAGGTCATCAATGAGCTTTATGCCAAGGGAGCGGATGTAATCTTTCAGGATGCCCATGTGTCGGGACATGCCTGCAGAGAAGAGATTAAGCTGATTTATACTTTGGTTCAGCCCAAATATGCTATTCCGGTTCATGGCGAGTACCGTCATTTAAAGGCACAGGCCGCTTTGGCCAGGGAGCTTGGAATGGATAAGGAGAATATTTTTATCCTGTCCTCCGGAGATGTGCTGGAGCTGGATGGAAACGGTGCAAAGGTAACAGGAAGCGTGCCGGTGGGAGACATCTATGTGGACGGCCTTGGTGTAGGAGATGTTGGAAATGTAGTCATTCGGGATAGACAACATCTGGCAGAAGATGGTATTCTAATTGTAGTGATTGCCTTGGATTCCTATAACAGCATTGTGGTTTCCGGACCGGAAATTGTTTCAAGAGGCTTTGTTTATGTAAGAGAAGCGGACGAGCTGTTGGAAGAGGCAAGAACTATCATATCAGAAGCTTTGGATGAATGTATGGATAAAAAGATTACGGACTGGGGCAAGATCAAGTCCATGATCAAGGATGAGGCAGGGGAATTCCTTTGGAGAAAAACCAAGAGAAGGCCCATGATTCTGCCTATTATTATTGAGGTATAAGGGAATGGCACAATTTGATCGGGAGCTGGAGGCTTTTATAGAAGCAGTAAAAAATACAGAGGCATTTATAGAGTACGAAAAGCAAAAGGAACGGATAAAAGCATATCCGGATCTGCAAGTCAGGCTTAACGAATTCCGGGAGCGGAATTATCGGTTGCAAACTTCAGAAAATACAGCCGAGCTGTTTGAAGAGATTGATAAGTTTGAGATAGAATATGAAGCATTCCGGGAGATTCCCATGATTCATGATTTTCTGGAAAAAGAGCTTGCATATTGCAGGATGATTCAGCAGATCAATGACAGGCTGTTAGAGGCTTTTGCCGCGGACTTTGAGTAGTGCCTGAATGATTCCGAAAGAGGTGAGAAAATGAGTGCAAAGCAGGTAGCGGGTGCTTTTTTAGGAATTATATTTAAAATAGTGATATGGGCAATCATTATCATGGTAGTGTATAAATATGCTATTTATGGCTATTCGTTCGGCTTTCAAGTGTTTTCTGACCGGCCGGTGGCAACTGCCTCAACAGGAGTAATGATCAATGTGCCTATTTTAGAAGGAAAATCCAACATGGAAATTGCCCGTTTGTTAAAAGAAAAAGGGTTGATCGAGGATGCCAATGTTTTTTATGTGCAGTTGATGCTTTCTGATTATAAGGATAAAATAAAACCGGGGATTTACGACTTGAGCACGACTATGACTGCAGAAGAGATGATAAAGCTTATGGCAGAAGATCCCAATGAAACAGAGGAAGAATAAAGTGATAGTTGATGAACGTTTTGCAGCTTATATCAATTCCCTGGAGAATGGAAATAAAGAGTATTTAGATGAATTGGAGGCTTATGCAAGGAAAACGGATGTGCCGATTATCCGAAAGGAAATGCAGAGCCTTCTGAAAACTTTATTGGCTATGAATAAACCGAAGCAGATTCTGGAGGTTGGAACTGCTATCGGTTTTTCTGCGTTACTAATGGCAGAAGCAGCACCGGAAGCACACATTACCACCATAGAAAAATACGAAAAAAGAATTCCGTTAGCAAAGGAAAATTTTCAAAGGTTCGGGAAAGAGAAACAGATTACCCTGTTAGAAGGGGATGCTGCTAAAATTCTGAAAGAGCTTACGGGTACATACGATTTTATTTTTATGGATGCGGCAAAAGGACAATATATCCATTTTCTGCCAGAGGTTTTGCGGCTTTTGAACAGGGGAGGCATATTGCTGTCCGACAATATTCTGCAGGACGGGGATATCATTCAGTCAAGATTTGCCGTGACAAAAAGAAACCGCACCATTCATGCAAGGATGCGGGAGTATTTGTATACCCTGAAACATCATGAGCAACTGGAAACCGCCATTCTTCCTTTAGGGGACGGAGTGGCAATGTCCGTAAAAAAATAAGCCGCCAAAAAGGAAGGAATGAACAAAAGTATGAAAAAACCAGAACTACTTATTCCGGCAAGCAGCCTGGAGGTATTAAAAACTGCCGTGATTTTTGGTGCGGATGCAGTATATATCGGAGGAGAAGCCTTCGGACTCAGGGCAAAGGCTAAAAATTTTTCAACAGAAGAAATGGCAGAAGGCATTGAGTTTGCCCATGAGCATGGAGTAAAGGTTTATGTAACTGCCAATATATTGGCCCATAATCGTGATCTGGAAGGAGCCAGGGAGTACTTTAAAGAATTAAAAGCCTTAAAGCCGGATGGACTTATCATTGCAGATCCGGGCATGGTAACTCTTGCAAAGGAAGAATGCGGGGAAATAGAAATCCATATCAGCACCCAGGCCAATAATACCAATTACCTGACCTATCTCTTCTGGTATCATCAGGGCATAAAACGGGTAGTATCTGCAAGAGAGCTTTCCCTTGCGGAAATAAAGGAAATCAGACAGCATATTCCGGATGATATGGAAATTGAAAGCTTTGTCCATGGAGCCATGTGCATTTCCTATTCCGGAAGATGCCTGTTGAGCAGCTACTTTACAGGAAGGGATGCCAATCAGGGCGCCTGCACCCATCCCTGCCGCTGGAAGTATGCCATTATGGAAGAACAACGGCCCGGCGAATACCTTCCGGTTTATGAAAACGAAAGGGGCACCTATATATTCAACTCAAAAGACCTATGCATGATTGAGCACATACCGGAAATGATTGACGCAGGAATTGACAGCCTGAAAATAGAAGGCCGCATGAAAACCGCCCTGTATGTGGCAACAGTGGCCAGAACCTACAGGAAGGCAATTGATGATTTCTTCCAAAGCAAAGAAACCTACGAAAGCCATATGGACTGGTACAAAGAAGAAATCTCCAAATGCACCTATCGCCAGTTTACAACAGGCTTTTATTTTGGCAGACCCGACGAGAATACCCAGATTTATGACAACAACACCTATGTAAACGAGTACATTTATCTAGGCATTGCAGAAGATGTGGATAATACCCAGATTTCATTCTCCCTGCCGGAAAACACAATAAAGATCAGCCAGCGCAACAAGTTTTCCGTGGGTCAGGAAATAGAAATCATGAAGCCGGACGGCACCAACATTCCTGTTACAGTACTATCCATGCGCGATGAAGAAGGTGCAGAAATAGAAAGCTGTCCGCACCCCAAACAGACCATATATGTTACGCTTACCGAAAGAGCAAAGCCCTACGATATTTTACGTATTGCTAACCAATAAAGGGAGGAGAAGGTTTCCTGGTAAGGGGAGTGGCCTGCCCGCATCCTCTTATCCAAATCCTCTTCCCAGACAAAAAATCATCTTTCAAGTTGCTTTGAGTTTCCCCATTTTTAACAACCAGATTACCCGAAAGCCTCTATTCCAAAG
>CAMWWJ010000205.1 GCA_947177925.1 uncultured Lachnospiraceae bacterium | reverse complement strand
GATAATCAAGTCATTATATGAAAGTTTTTCTTTACTTTTTATGGAATACATAGTAGTATTATTATATCGAACGATCGTTTGTTTTTATTTCAGGAGGTGCCTTGCAGATGGAAAAAACTGTATGTGAGCTATTTGCTGGTGTTGGCGGTTTTCGTTTAGGGCTTGAACGTGCCGATAGAGAGTGGATTACTGTTTGGGCAAATCAATGGGAGCCTGGGAAGAAATCCCAACATGCATTTGATTGCTATTGTGCCCATTTTGGCAATAATAAAAATCACGTCAATGAAAATATTTCAACTATTGATAAATCAACTATTCCTAACCACAATTTATTAGTCGGCGGTTTTCCCTGCCAAGACTATTCTGTAGCCCGCACTGGCGCTACCGGCATCAGTGGAAAAAAGGGAGTCTTATGGTGGGATATTCAAGAAATACTTGAAGTGAAAGCTCCTAGCTTTGTTATATTAGAGAATGTGGACAGACTATTAAAATCACCTGCAAAACAACGCGGTCGTGACTTTGGCATTATCCTTACATGTTTTAATCAATTAGGTTATAATGTTGAATGGCGTATTATTAACGCAGCAGAATACGGGTTTGCTCAGCGTAGACGCAGAACCTTTATCTTTGCATATAAAAATACTACTACTTATGCATCACATATTGAGAAATATTTTACTAGACCAGAATGTATTTTTAACAATATAGGCTTTTTTGCTCATACCTTTAAAATAGAAGGTATTGATGCAAATTTGATTCGAAGCACAGAACTTATTGAAAATGACCTAGCTGAAGTCACAAAGCATTTCTCATTTGACTTTGCTAATTCCGGATTTATGCATAATGGGCAAATATACACTTGTAATACCATCCCACAATATGAAGAGGCCAAACCCCTTCGGGACCTTCTGAATCAAAATGTAGCTACTCGTTTTTATTTAAATGAAAACATTGAAAAATGGAAGTACCTAAAAGGTGCAAAAAGAATTGAACGGACAAGTAAAACGGGCCATACTTATATGTTTTCTGAAGGTCCCATTGCTTTTCCAGATTCTATCGATAAACCTGCACGTACTATGCTGACCAGCGAATCCAGTCTCAACAGGAGCACACATGTTATTGAGGATCCGCAAACAAATCAGCTTCGTTTAATAACTCCTATGGAAGCCGAAAGAATTCAAGGCTTTGACGATGACTGGACTAATACCGGAATGCCCGAAAAATTTCGCTATTTTTGTATGGGAAATGCGCTTGTAGTCGGAATAATTACCCGGATGGGCACTTATCTAAGCCATATCTTTGCCCGAGAGGATGAAGAAACACCAATGGATGAAAACAATGTAACCCGAGAGGTCATGTAACTTCCCGGGTTGTTTTTATATCCTTTAAATATAATCTACATCCTTTAGCAATTCAGCTATATAACTGCCTTTGATCCAAATGCTTTGTACATACATATCAATTCCATTGATTGTCCATGATTTATTAGTTGCATCTGAACCCGTACCCCTCACAAATATCTTATGATTAGTTGCTTTAGGAAAATTTATAGATTTCCGAATCATTCCGGATTTATTATAAATTGGGGAATTCGTATTCTTATCATATTCAATACTTTCCCTTAGCTTATTATTGATCAATAAATCTCTTATTTCCTCCCAAACTTCCTTTACCTCCGTATCAATAAATTCATCACTAAAAGATATTCTTTTAAATCCAATAAACTTATTATTTCCAAGATTTGTTTTTCCCTTTTTACTAAATGCATTTTTCTCTTCATTTGGTTCTTCGTAAACAATGCATAATAACTGATTGCTTGAAAAATATTCATAAAATGAAGATTCTTCAAATTTTCCTTCCAAATCTTTATCAAATAATTCCTCAAGATTCAAAGTAAATAATTTCATATCTTCCGTCCTTGCACCCTTAGCAGTTAATACAATATTTTTAGCATTCAATGCAATTTTTTCAAATAACTCCAGTTTACTTATTTTCCTTGCAGTTCCTCCAAACATTTTAACAACTATTTGTTCATTAATCTGTTTTGGAATATGATAAGGAAGCCTTTTCCTATCAATTTCAATATTTAGCTCATCAATCAAGGATAAAACTGTATGTCCTTGATATTGATCAGTCAATGCTCGGAGCTTCTTATCAATATCTTCATAAGTTGCATATTCATCTGGCAATGGTTCAAGTACTTTTTTCCCAAAATGCTCTTGTATTATGCTATTAACATATTTACTTTTTAATCTAAATCTAGGCGGATTGGGATATTTGGGTGCAATATTGATCAGCATTAACTTATTCCTATTTTCTTCCGAAATATATGGATATACGCTTTCAGGATTATTTAAGTTATCCTTTGCATCTTTTATGTAATCGCGAATAATCGTCCAATCATTTTTAAACCTTTCGATATCACTCTTATCAATAATATCCACAAATTGATAGCCTCTTATAGGAAAACTTCGATAATCAGGAGCTTTCCTTTTTCCAGTGTCTTCATCGATATCTTTATTATAGATATATTCATAATATACCCAAAGCATATGCTCTAATTTATGCCAAAAATTAGATGTTTCAAAACTCTCTTCAACTATAGTATCAATTGATACCGCTGTAACTGACATTGGTTCTTTTGCTCTGTATGATATTTCTTCTTTTTTTAAGACTTTTACAATCCCAGTTGTTTTTATTTCGGTATCTTTTCCGTCAACTACAATATCTGGATGCTGTTTTGTATCGACAGGTCTCCCTAATACAGATTGTTCGATTATTTTTCCTGCAATCCCTTTATCTCCTGATGCATTCATATCAAACAAATGCTTTATATCAACCTCCCCTAAGGTATTACCTTCTATGGATGTTAATAATCGTTCTATTTCCGCCTTTGTATATTCCCTGCCATGATTGTTATCTTCCATATCTTTTTCCTTTTTATATCAAAATGATTCTGACCGTTTTTTAGCCATCAATAAACTCTTTCCTTAACTGGCTCAATATGTAACTATTATTTAACCAAAAGCACTGTTTTGGATAATGTCTACCATCCGGCAATTCATAAGTATCCCTTGAATTTTGAGCATGTGGACGGACATGACAAACTGGATTTTCGGAAGCATTGGGGAAATTATTGCGGTTCTTCCCATTCTTCTGTATGACTTGCAGGCCATCCATAATTACTTTCTGGGTTTTCATCCAGACTTTCTTTACTTCAATATTTAAATCTTCATACGGAATATTCCAAAACTGACAACCCTTTAGACGTAATTCATCATTTTCATCAAATTTATATACCACGAACATAAATCTTGTTTCACTTAAGTACGTGCCAAAAGTAGAAGTGTCCCATTCTTCTTCAACCAACTCTTTGAATTTAAAAGTCGGAAACGACATGCTTTCTTTAATCTTGTTATTCTTTCCGATACGGATTGTCTTTATGACAATATTAGCTTTTTCAAACTCTTCTGCATGATTTCCTTTTATCCCTAAAATACGATACGCTAGCATCGCTTCAAGATTTTTAGGTTTCTTATTATATTCGATTTCAAACTTTCTGCATAAATCTGTAACCGTATAATCCCTATATGCATTAATCTTTCCCATAACATAATCTTCAAAAAATTCCGTTGTATCCTCTTTTATAATAGGCTCATACGTATCCTTACCCAAAACGATATAATTATTCAATATGTATGTCATATATGAGTTTTTAAAAGCAAATGCACGCGGCTTAGCTAGTTCATTACTAAATGGTTGTTTACGTCTGTCCTGTGAAGTTGCTGCCTTAGGTGCTGCTCCTAGGTACATGGTATCGCTTTCGGAAAGTTGATGGGCTTTTCCTTCTTTTATTTTCTCGACAATTACCTCAAAATCGTGTTTCATGATCTTTATATCGGCTATTGGTGGTGCAAACAATTTTGCATAGCCTATTTTGTAATCTAACCTACTCTCAATCTCTTGCCGGTACAAATAATATATCAATAAAATCAATTGTGCTTTCTTCCATAAATGGCTTTCTTCAAAAGACTCTTCCACGACTGCAAAATAATCAATCATAGTAATAATCAAACGTTCTTTTGCAGCTAAAGAACCATTTTTATTGATTTTATATGGTGTTACCTTCAGCTCTACGCCAGCCTTATCAAAATCTGGACGGGAATCATTATTACAGGGATAGTGAAAAAAGCGCTCTTCAATTATTTCACCTAAACCGCCTTTTCTTTGCTTATTTTCATGGCTGACAACATAACTATTTTCTTCTTCGACAGATGTAGCCTTTTTCATAGCATCTTCATAGCAGACATCTGCAAATGTCTTACCAATCAACTTTTGGGCATATGCCTCTATCGATAATGGATTTGTTTCATCATAATCTTTTGAATAATTCACTTTCTCACCTCAATTCTTCTGCCTCTCCCATTTTTATATCAAATATCGTTTCTTCAATCACCTTTATGCATTCATCTGTTTTCTTCAATATTTCTTTTCCCCAAAAATGAATCACTGTCCATCCCAAAAACATCAATTGCTTATCAACCTCATCGTCCCTGTTAATATTATCCTGAATTTTTTTTGTCCAATAAGGACCATTGTTTCCTTTTTCTAATTTTAGTTTAAGGACTTCCCAATCCTTTCCGTGAAAAAATTCACTGTCGCAAAAAATAGCTATCTTGTATTTTGTCAGACAAATATCAGGGGTTCCGGGCAGCCTTTTATAATTTTTCCGATATCGATATCCCTTTTTCCATAATGCTTTTCTCAATGTGACCTCTATAGCTGTATCTTTACCTCGTATATGGCTCATTGTTTTGCGGCGTTGCTCTGTAACGTTTTCAAATGTGCGCATAAAAAACCTTCTTTACACTAACTTAGATTCAAATACTCTATCCCTTAGCCTAGTATAATATGCTTCTAATCTAGAAGAAGACTTGTCCACGGAATCTAACCATGCATCAACATTCGATGAATTGATTGCATTATTTCTTAAGATTCCTGCAATATCAGATGCTGTAACAATCAATATCGGGTGGCCATCCTCCACGACTTCTTTATATGCCTGATTATCCACATAACTTGTTGTAAGCATTACACCAAATTGTCGATATCTGATTCTTGAAATCAATCTGGACATCTCTCTTACTCGAACCGCATTATTTGTAGCATAGCATTTGGCCTCCAAGGCACAATCAATCTTCAGGGGATAATTTGTTTTTCCACCTGTACTTATGGAGTAATACCCTATTGCATCGCGCCCGCCATCCCTCCATGGTCTTGTCAACGAAAAGTCTATAAAATTTGAATCCATTTTACTGATGATATTTGTTGCACATGCTTCAAAGCCATGTGAATTGTCCTTATAATGATTTCTTATGAACTCTAAGCATTTATTACCTTCCATATCACTTTGTAATTGATCATATTTTGAGGGAATTCTGACTATTTTTGGAGCCTTAAGCGCTTCAATTCCATTACGTCCATGCTTGACAAACTTCTTCCATGCATCCGGTGCAAACTTTAGACTGTTTTCATGGTCATATATTAGCGCATTCAATTTCTGCTCCAGTTATTTTCTGAGACATATCAGCCATTGCTAAAGTCATTGAACCCGTATAGCCCAACTCTTCAAATGCCTTCATATTATATTTTGAAAGAAAAAAGGCAATTAGGGATTTTTTTTGGTTAACTGTCATTCTCTTTCACCCATTATATTTTGATTTATTTCCAATATTTGCCGAAATAATGCTTCTAACACATCAACAACAATACTATTTCCTGCAAGCTTAATTAATTTTTCCGTGGAATATAATTTTCTTCCTCTATTAACCCAAGGATTATCTTCAATTACACGGTCAAAATCACTTTCGTCAAAGCCCATTAACATAAAGCACTCTCGCGGAGTCAAATACCTCCATTTTGTTTTTCCACGTTTATAATTTTTATATGTTACCAATCCAGAATTCGGGTTCCTATCCTGCTTTGTTGTAACAGTATTAACATAAATATCTTTAATTTGCTTTCCATCATATAACATTTCATTATCAGAATGGATTTGCCTCCTTGATGGAGTATCATTTGGCTTACTTGCATCAGCTTCCGCTTTATATTTGGGATTTTTATAATCTAATCTGAGAATATCCTTTAATTTTAAATCCCGCTTCCATGGAAGCTCCAAGTCATCTCCTTCAAGGTCATGCTCCTCAAAATACAATTTGACTTTCTCTTTAAGAGCTTTATCATTATTACATAAAATAC
>CAMWWJ010000204.1 GCA_947177925.1 uncultured Lachnospiraceae bacterium | reverse complement strand
AATATATAAAGCGAATCAGCGAACCGAAAAATGCGGATCTTTTGGAAATCTTAAATATGGAATCGGAAGATGAGCAGGCAGCAGCCTTTAACCGCTATATGCAAAAGGGAGAAAATGTGAAAAAATTTCTGCGTATTTTTCCCATTGTTTGTACAACCTGTATTTCCGCCCACAAAATAGGAGAGCCGGCGGGTTATTTTGATATGGTGGTAATGGATGAAGCCAGTCAGTGCAATACTGCAATCAGCCTTGTGCCGATTTTGAGAGGAGACTCTTTAATGTTGGTTGGGGACCCTCAACAGCTCAGCCCAGTAATCGTATTGGATAAGGCTGCTAACGACTTTCTGAAAAAGTCCTATAAGGTATCAGAAGAGTATGATTATATTAAGAATTCCATATATAAGGTTTTTCTTGCGGCAGATTCTGTCAGCGATGAAATATTATTAAGCCATCATTATCGATGCCAGAGGGCAATCATAGAGTTTAATAATAGAAAATATTATAATGGAAAGCTGAATATTGAAACAAAGAAGCAGGTAGAAACCCCTCTTGTTTATATAAATATGGAAAAAAATCAGACCAATCGCAAAAATACGGCTCCTGCAGAAGCCAGGTGCATTGTAGAATATGCAAAGCAGAATCAGGACAGGACTTTAGGGGTAATCACACCCTTTGTAAATCAGAAAAAAGAAATTGAAGAAGCCCTTAAAAAAGGTGGAATCACAAATGTAACATGTGGAACGGTTCATGCCTTTCAGGGAGATGAAAAGGATATTATCATGTTTTCCCTTGCCATTACGGAGCAGACCCATGAAAAGACCTATAACTGGTTAAAAAATAACAGAGAGTTGATCAATGTGGCAACTTCCAGGGCAAAAGAGCAGCTTGTGCTGTTATCCAGTGAGAAATGTTTAGAAGAGCTGCATATTTCAAATGATACAGATGATTTATATGAGCTGGTCCAATATGTAAAGACAAACGGACAGAGCCAGGTAACAGGTGTGGCAAATGCCTCAAGAGCTTTAGGCACAAAGCCCTATAGCACAAAAACAGAGACCGCATTTTTAGAAACATTGAACCATGCCCTTGATAATGTGATAGATTCTGAAAACAGGTGCAAGATAGAAAAAGAAGTTGCCATTGCCCATGTATTCAATGGGAATACTCATTACAATGATTTGTTTTATACAGGCAGATTCGATTTCGTGGTATACATGGAAGGGTATGAAAAAGAAATGAATCCAATTCTGGCAATTGAACTGGACGGAAAAGAACATTTTGAATCTGAAGTCGTAAAAGAGAGGGACAGAAAGAAAAATGAAATCTGCAGGGAAAACGGCTTTGAGCTTATTCGTGTAGAGAATGCATATGCAAGAAGATATCATTACATTAAGGAGATACTAATTGATTTCTTTGCCAGGAAAAAATAAGAGAAAAAAATAAGAAAAACCGAAAATAACAGTTGACAACAGCAAAACAATATGATAACTTATGAAAGTACGCAAGATACAAATCTGTATTTTGCAGGAAAACAAAGCAGAGTATCCACTCTCACCCTATGGCAGTCAGGCTTATAGGTGTTTATATTTATAGAACTTCTCTTATGTGTTGGTATATTCCAATAGTTTATACCATATGTATATGTAGGAGAAACTGTGAATTTATGCGTGGATAGTCTGACTATCCACTTTTTTTATGTATCAAACGTTGAATATTTTATGGAGGTGCACTACTATTAGCGATTTAATGATTAATGAACAAATTAGAGACAAAGAGGTTCGGCTTATTGGAGAAGATGGAGAGCAGTTAGGTATCATGTCGTCCAGAGAAGCCATGCGACTTGCGGAAGAGGCAGGACTTGATCTGGTGAAGATAGCCCCCACAGCAAAACCGCCTGTTTGTAAAATCGTTGATTATGGAAAGTTCAAATATGAACAGACCAGAAAAGAAAAAGAAGCAAAAAAGAAACAAAAGACGATTGAAATCAAAGAAATCCGTTTGTCACCAAACATTGATACCAATGATTTGAATACAAAAATGAATGCGGCAAGAAAGTTTTTAGGCAAGGGAGACCGGGTAAAGGTAACACTGCGCTTTAGAGGCCGTGAAATGGCTCATATGGCAAACAGCAAACATATTTTAGATGATTTTGCAGAAAATCTGTCAGATATTGCAACCGTAGAAAAAGAGCCTAAGGTAGAAGGTAGAAGCATGACCATGTTTCTGGCCGAAAAGAAATAGCCCTAAGGGATTTGTTTTTAACTGATATTTTTACCAGTTAGAATAGATGTGGCAAAAGTCACAGAAGTGGACAAGGATATAGGAGGGAATTAACATGCCAAAAATTAAAACAAACAGATCAGCAGCAAAACGTTTCAAAGTAACGGGAACAGGGAAATTAAAAAGAAATAAAGCTTATAAACGCCATATCTTAACTAAGAAGTCTGCTAAGACTAAGAGAAATCTTAGAAAAGCTACCATGACGGATGCCAGCAACGTTAAGAATATGAAGAAGATCACACCATATTTATAAATCGTAAGGAGGAATTAAGAAATGGCTAGAATCAAAGGCGGAATGAACGCAAAGAAAAAACATAATCGGGTATTAAAGCTTGCAAAAGGCTACAGAGGAGCAAGATCCAAACAATACAGAGTAGCAAAACAGTCTGTTATGAGAGCGTTGGCTTCTTCTTATGCAGGACGTAAGGAAAGAAAACGTCAGTTCAGACAATTATGGATTGCACGTATCAATGCAGCAGCAAGAATGAATGGAATCAGCTACAGCCAGTTCATGCATGGTTTAAAGTTGGCTGAAATTGATATTAACAGAAAGATGTTAGCAGAAATGGCAGTGAATGATGCAGAAGGCTTTAAGGCTTTGGCAGAGCTTGCAAAAAGTAAAGTAGCATAATTGAGTTATAAAAACCAACCCGCAGTTTTCCTGGAACAAAGAAGATTGCGGGTCTTTTTATCTTTTATCAACCATTTATGAAAATTTCCGATTATACAATTTTACCAAAAAAATGTATAATTCTGGTTGACTTTGGAAAACATCATGAATATAATAATACTGTATTCCTCGATAGCTCAATGGTAGAGCACACGGCTGTTAACCGTGGGGTTGTAGGTTCGAGCCCTACTCGGGGAGTTTTTTTATTTTCGGAAATAATAAGTCAAAGTCGGACTTATACAAAAAACGGAAATTTGTATAAAGCAAACAGGGAGCCATATCAAGTGAAAGCATCCCAAAGAAAGGAGCATTTATTTATGTTAGAGCAATTAGAACCAAAATCTGTCTTTTCCTATTTTGAAAAAATCTGTTCGATTCCCCATGGTTCGGGAAACATACAGGGCATCAGCAATTATCTGGTGGGATTTGCAAAAGAAAGAAATCTAGAATATATACAGGATGAAGTATATAACGTAATTATCAAAAAAGAAGCCTCGAAAGGTTATGAGAATAAGGAGCCGGTTATCCTTCAGGGGCATATGGATATGGTAGCAGTAAAGAAGCCGGGCTGCAGTATAAATTTATTGACAGACCCTTTAGATGTAAGAACAAAAGGGGACTTTATTTATGCCGAGGGAACCAGTCTTGGAGGAGATGACGGCATTGCGGTGGCATATGCCCTTGCTCTGCTGGATTCTAAGGATATTCCCCATCCTCCTTTAGAGGTAATCATTACAGTGGAGGAAGAGGTTGGGATGGAAGGCGCCCTGGCTATTGATTTGTCTTCCCTGAAGGGAAAACGGATGCTGAATATTGATTCGGAAAAAGAAGGTGAGCTTACAGTAAGCTGCGCAGGAGGAGTACGGGTCAATGGTATTCTTCCGGTGCAGTGGGAAAATATTCCGGAGGAGTTTTATGGAGTGGAAATTACCCTTACCGGACTGATGGGTGGGCATTCCGGAGTGGAGATTCATAAAAACAGGGGAAATGCCAATATATTGATGGGAAAGGTTTTGAAGGAGCTTTCCGAAAAGGTTCACGTTGTATTGACAGCTTTGGAAGGCGGAACAAAGGATAATGCCATACCGAGGGAAGCAAAGGCAACCGTATTTTTCCCCAAGAGCGAATTGGAAAACTGTGAAAAGATTGTGAAGGCAATCGAAAAAAAGCTGAAGGAAGCTCATGAGGAAACAGACAGAGAGCTTCGTATCCTTTATCAAGAGGTAAAAAAGCAGCCGGAGCAGAAGGCTTTGGAAGAAACATCTATGGAAAAGCTCATCAAGCTGCTAAGCACGGTGCCTAACGGTGTCCAGTCCATGAGCCAAAAGCTGGAGGGACTGGTGGAAACCTCCCTGAATCTGGGAATTATGCTGCTAAAGGAAGAGGAATTTTCCACAGCTTTTTCTCTGAGAAGCTCAGTTGTTTCCCAAAAGGAAGCATTGCGGGATAAGATTACGGATATTTTAGACTCGGTGGGAGGCACATACAGTTTTTCAGGGGATTATCCGGCATGGGAATATAAGGAGGAATCCCCACTTCGAGATACTTTTATTAAAGTATATGAGGGCATGTATGGAAAAAAGCCGACTGTGCTTTCTGTTCATGCAGGCCTTGAGTGCGGTATCCTGGCCGGAAAAATCAAGGATTTAGACAGTGTGTCCTTTGGACCGGACATGGAAAATATCCATACTACGGAGGAAAAGTTATTGATTTCTTCCACAAAAAGAGTATGGGAATTTCTACTTGCACTTTTAAAAGCTTTGTAAATTTAAAAAATAGTGACAAATCGGAAAAAAGTGTGTATGATATTGGAAAGAGGTTTGAAAAGTGAAGAATATTGTTTTAATAGGCATGCCTGGTTCGGGAAAAAGTACGGTGGGGATTGTGCTTGCCAAAAATATCGGTTATGATTTTTTGGATTCTGATTTGGAAATTCAGGCAAGGGAAAGCAAGAAGCTTCATGAGATTATTTCCCAAAAAGGTCTGGAGGATTTTCTTAAGATAGAGGAAGACGTCAATGTTTCCTTTGTGGTAAAGCATACTGTGATTGCTACCGGAGGCAGTGCCGTTTATGGCAGGATGGCCATGGAGCATTTAAAAAGTATTGGAAGTGTTGTTTATCTGAAGCTTCCTTATGAAGAAATCAAGCATCGTCTTGGGGACTTGAATCAGCGGGGAGTTGCCATGAGAAAGGATCAGACACTGTGGGACTTATATGAAGAAAGAGTTCCACTGTATGAAAAGTATGCGGATATGACAATTGAATGTTTCCATAAGGAAATCCGGGAAATCGTTGCGGAAATAGGTTGTCTGGCCGATTTGACATAAGAGAAGTAAAGCCTGTGTTTTGCCTGTGAGGTCTTAGGGGAAGAAGCACAGCAGGGGGAAAGGAAATGAAGGAAGAAAAAGTATATAATATAGGTGTTTTAATTGGGAATGCCCATACAGCCCATCCAAAGGAATTGATACAGGGAATATGCCAGGGTGCAAAAGAATGTACTTGTAATCTGCTGTTCTTTTTAGGAACCCAAAGCAGCGTATTTTCCCAGGATATTTATGGATATAAGATGGGAGAGGATTATGATTATCAGTTTAATGTCATTTATGATTATGCGCTCTTAGGTAATTTGGATGCTCTGATTATATCCTATGGAACCTTGTGTATTTTTTTGGAAAATCAGGACAGGGATGAGTTTTTTCGTCGTTTTCAGAAATTTCCATGTATTGTACTGGAAGAAAAGGGACTGGGAGATGACGGCAATTACATTATAAGCGGTAATTATTCGGGAATGACCGATATTATGGAGCATCTGATTTCGGATCATGGATATAGAAATATTGTTTATTTAAGCGGTCCGAAAAATAATACGGATGCTTTTGAAAGAAGAAGAGCATATCTGGACGTCATGAAAAAATATCAGATTCCGGTTGTGGACACCATGGTAGAGTATGGAGATTATTCGGAATTTGTAGAAGCGCAGGTGGAAAAGCTTTTGGATTCAAATCCGAAGACAGAGGCAATTGTATGTGCCAATGATGAAATGGCGCTGGCAGCTTATAAGGTTTGCGGAAAACGGGGAATGGTAGTAGGCAGGGACATTGCAATAACCGGATATGATGATTTCTCCAAGGCGCAGACTATGGAGCCGCCTCTTACTACTGCAGAGCAGAATGGTTATGATATGGGATATCGCGCTTTGATGGAGGCAATTAACCTTTGCAGGGGAGGAGGAAAGATTCAGATCAGACAGCCTGCAAAGTTAAAAAAGAGATGTTCCTGCGGATGTGAGTTTAAAAATCCGGCTGAAAAGATTGATTTTCAAAATAAAGAAGAGGCATATTAT
>CAMWWJ010000203.1 GCA_947177925.1 uncultured Lachnospiraceae bacterium | reverse complement strand
GAATGGAAAAAGCCAGCTATTTTCTTTCCTACTATTTTCTCCTCACTTTCTTCAAGCTTATAAGAAAACTCCGCTGCACAAGCTTCCCACCTGAAAAAACACCACACTGACCAGATAAGCCAGCACCAACTGAAATACCAGCATCTTTGCCGTAAATGCAAGGGAGCCGCTTTCCTTCTTTATGGTGGCTATTGTAGCGATACAAGGGGTATAAAGCAGGCAGAACAACATCAAAGAATAACTGTTGAGCATGCCAAAATCCGGAATCCCCTGTCTGATATGGGACAAAATCACTGCCATTCCCTCTGGAGAATTGGCATTGGAAATCCCAAACAACACCGCAAAGCTGGACACTACTACTTCCTTTGCGGAAATACCGGAAATCAAAGCAACCACGATCTGCCACATGCCAAGCCCTGCAGGCTTTAGCACCGGTACCAGAATCTTTCCAATCATTGCCCCAAAGCTCTCCTCCGGTCCTGTCACCATGCCTTTCATTCCGAAATTCAGCAAAAACCAAATCAAGATAGATGCCACAAATATAGTGGTTCCTGCCTTTGTGAGATAGTCCTTTAATTTATTCCATACATAAATCCGGATTGTCTTTCCGTTTGGTTTCTTATACTCCGGCAGTTCAATGAGCAGGCTGTCATTTTCCTTTCCCTTATCCTTAAAATTCAGAATCAGGGCAATCAGAATTGCAATGAGCAGGCCGATTACATACATGGAAAAGCTGGCAAGGGGAGCATATTTTCCAAAAAACATATCCGCAAACAATACATAAACAGGCAGCCTTGCAGAACAGGACATAAAGGGAGTAATGAACATGGTCCTTCTTCTGTCCTTTTCCGTTTCCAGCGCCCTCGTAGCCATAATAGCAGGAACCGTACAGCCGAAGCCCAGCACCATGGGAAGAAATGCTTTCCCGGAAAGCCCTGCCTTTCCCATAATGCTGTCCATCACATAGGCGACTCTTGCCATATAGCCGCTGTCCTCTAAAATGGCAAGTGCCAGAAACAAAATAAATATATTGGGAAGAAACGTCAGGATTCCTCCCACGCCTGCAATAATACCATCCACGATTAAGGAAACCAACCAGCCGGAAGCATTCATTCCAAGAAGCAAATGTTCCGCAAAGCCGGAAAAAAGGGAAAGCCCTTCTTCAAACACTCCCTTCAGGGCATCTCCCACCGTAAAGGTCATAAAAAACACCAATGCCATAATGCAAAGGAAAATAGGCACTCCAAAGACAGGATGTGTCAGCAGCCGGTCAACCTTATCCGTGCTTGCTGCCTTTTTCTCCTTGTAGAACACCACTTCCTCCACAATGGTTTCTATGTAATTATATTTGGCATGAATAATGTCCTTTTCATAATTTTTATCCACCACGTTCACAATGGACATGGGGTGTTCCTCCCTTACCTGCTCATCCCACTCCAGAAGCTTTATGGCATGCCACCGCATATGATGGTGTCCGGGGTAATGGGCGCTTAGCATAACCTGAAGCTTTTCGATTTTTGTCTCAATAGGCTCAGGATAGGTAAAGGGAAGCTTTCCTTCTGCCAGTCTGGGACTTTCCATATGATGGTGCTTTACCGCATGAAGCAGAATATCAAGTCCCTCTCTTTTGGCGGCGGAAACAGGCACCACCGGAATATCCCCCAGCATTTCCGGAAGCCTGTGCAGGTCGATTTCCATTCCCCGATCCTTTACCACATCCATCATATTCAAGGCAAGGATCACCGGCTTTCCAAGCTCCAGTAACTGTAACGTCAGATAAAGATTCCTTTCTAAACTGGAAGCATCCACAATATTGACAATGACGTCTATTTCGTCATCCATGACACAGTTTCTTGTAACCTGTTCCTCAATGGTATAGCAGGTAAGGGAATAAATTCCCGGTGTGTCCACAATGTTCAAAGGGGTATCCTTATATCTGGCCTGCCCTTCTTTTTTCTCCACCGTCACTCCCGGCCAGTTAGCCACCTTTAACTTGGCGCCTGTAATGGCATTAAAAAGAGTGGTCTTTCCGCAATTAGGGTTTCCCACAAATGCCACATGTATCATTTCTCCCATTTACAATTTCTCCCCCTTCACTTCAATACTCTTTGCAATATGCTTTCCGATTGCCAGGCGGGTTCCCCTGACCTTAATAATCATGGCTCCCTTTCTTTTCCGGTTTAAAATCGTTACGACTGTTTTTGCATTTAATCCAAGCGCTTCTAATCGCCTTGTAATATTTTCTTCCACAAAAACTTCTGAAATCTCGTAAGAATTTCCAATTTTTCCTTCATATAATGTCATATTCTCTTCTCCAAATGATAATTATTATCAACTGTTTCGCAAAAAACAACCGAACTTATCAGTCCGGTTGCCAAATTCACATATACTAAAAGATATTTACTAGCTTCTTCTTTTCTTCTAAGTATTCTTCTTCGCTTAAAATACCGTTGTCGCGAAGTACCTTTAATTTTTTTATTTTTGTCTCAAATTCACTGATATCCGTTGCTATTCCGGATAGCGCTACTGTATCATAAGTAGAAGGTGCTGCCAGAGCAGGCGCTGCTGCAGGCCTCGATACAGGTGCAACCGTCTTAGCTGCTGCTGCGGCGGCGGCCGACGATGTGGTTGACGCTGCTGGGGCAGGAGTAGGTGCTGCCACAGGTGCAGATACTTTAATATCCGCTGAAGTCTGGGTAGGTGTTACCTCCACGGCACCTGTAGAAATACCATTGGACTGACGAATTCTTTCCGTTAAGGATGCTGCCTTTTTCTTTGCATCAAAGATTGCATTGACAAGCTGTTCCACATCATCAAAGCCCGGCAGAAAACAATACCTGGAATACTTTGCATTTTCTCCTGTACTATTTTCAATGCCTATCATCAATGTCTTTTTGCCCTGATAGGAAACCTGTGTACATTCTTTTACATTCATAAGATAATGAGACATATTATCCAGACGGGAATTTAACCCTTTTGGGTTATCACAGATTGCCACTCTTCCACTGATACGCATATTGGAAATCGCAATCCTGTAATCTTCAGATTTTTTTATGAACATTCCTTCTTTATATGACCATTCTTTTTGATACAAAATCTTTTCCAGTCTGATACATTTGTTACAAACTTCTCCGGCGGAATCCCCTGAACAAATTAGACATTTCATAATTCAATTCACTCCTAACATATATTGTCATTCTGTTAAAATTTTAATTAACATAAACATAATTTTCTAAATCTATAGTATCATATTTTCATCCTTTCGTCATGATTTTTTTCTGATAAATGTATACAATTTTTTCTCTTTTTTTTGTGCAACTTTAGCAGGACTCCTTTTTATGACAAGCTTATTTCTCCCACATAGGCTCTGCCTGCATACACTCCTCTTTTGCCTTTTCAAAGCTTCTTACGCTTTCTTCCCATGCCTCTTTATAAGGAAACAGCTCATCTGCCCGTTTATCATTTAATTCATACTCATACCGTTTCCACAAATATTCTCCTATATACCGGCTTATTCTTTCTGCCTGAACCACATTCACATGGGCTTCGCCGTCCAAAACTGTGTTCAGGTTCAAAAAGGGCACCTTCTGCTCTTTTGAAAATGCTTCTAAGGAATTATACAGCATCTGCCTTTCCCGGTTTCCATTTGGGGTTTTTAAAAAAATCAGCTCCACATCTTCCTTCCTGCAAAGCTCTATGATTTTCAATATCCATTTTTCCGCCCTTTTCGGAATGGCAGCGCATTCCTTACACCGCACCACTTCTTCCTCTGCCCCCTCTTTATATTCCCCATAGACGATAAAGGGGGAATAGCCCTTATTTACATTGACAGGGTTTTGGAAGGTATATACATATTTTCCCTCATAAAAGCCGCTCCAGGTGGAATGATATTTTGCAAGCTCAAAAAAATAAGAGTATTGGAGCTCCCTCGGCACTCCGTCCAAAATAGCGTGAACTTTGTTTACGGACCAGGGCAGATCATCCAGATTCACATGATTTACTCCCTCTTCCTCATAATCGTCTCCGTAAATGGTAAACACCTCCAGCACCACTGCCTTGGGCTGCTGGTGTTTCAATGCTTCTTTGATATAATAATAGCTGATCCACAAAGGCTGCTCATTGGCGGCAAAATCATAAGATGTAATCCCATAATCCCGGTACAGAACAGCCGGGGCTACATGGGCATAAAGCTGGCTGGAGCCTACAAATACAAAATCCAGACTGTTTTCCGGCTCCCTGTAAAAGCCCTTTACTTTATTGGTAACATCATATTCCCCTTCACACCTTTTATCCTTCATGATTTGGGTTACCAGAGAAAATAACAGACAGAATGTCAGACAAAAGCTGATGGTTCGAATGCATATGGTTGCTTTTTTCATATATGTTATCCTATTGTTTTTTATCATAAATCCCGGCAATTGATCCAAGTGTATAGTTGAAAGAATTTTCTGTTTTATCCTTGCTGTCAGTTTACCATAATTTTCTTTTGTTTGCTAGTGGAATATGGGAAGAGATTTCCATAATGAGAAGAGATTTGTATATAAGAATCAATCCTCCACTTTTCTTTTTATCCAGAATTTAGTATAATCAGTTGAAATGCCCATTGTATATACTTATAACCTACAGATTATAGATTGCAAAATTTCCCGGGATAAGCCGGGATAAGTTTTTAAGAAAGTGATTGGTGAATAATTATGATTTTATCTTGTCAAAACATTTGGAAGGCATTTGGTGAGAATGAAATATTGAGGAATGCTTCCTTTCATATAGAAGATTATGAGAAGACTGCTATTGTGGGAATCAATGGAGCCGGCAAATCCACTTTAATTAAGATTATTGTAGGGGAGCTTGGGGCCGATCAGGGGATTGTTACCTTTGCCAGGGATAAGACTTTAGGATATCTGGCCCAGCACCAGGGGCTGAAAACGGACAGGACCATTTATGAGGAGCTCTTGTCGGTCAAGCAATATTTAATTGATCTGGAAGAAAGAATTCGTACTACAGAGCTGTCCATGAAGCAGGCAAAGGGACAGGCATTGGATGAGCTTATGGAGCAGTATACCCGTTTTACCCATCAGTTTGAGCAGGAAAATGGATATGCATATAAAAGTGAAGTGACAGGGGTCTTAAAGGGGCTTGGATTTTTGGATGAGGATTTTTCAAAATCTGTTTCCACTTTATCCGGCGGGCAGAAAACAAGAGTTGCCCTCGGAAAACTGCTTTTAAAGCAACCGGATCTGATTATTTTAGATGAGCCTACCAACCATCTTGATATGGCATCCATTGCATGGCTGGAAACCTATCTGCGCAGCTACAAAGGCGCTGTTATCCTTGTGTCCCATGACCGTTATTTTCTGGATAAGATAGCCGAAAAAATCATTGAAGTAGAGCATGGAAATGTCACTTCTTTTTCCGGAAATTATACGGATTATGCAAAGAAAAAGGAAGTGCTTCGTATTTCTGAAATGAATGCTTATCTGAATCAGCAAAGGGAAATCAAACACCAGGAAGAGGTTATTGAAAAATTAAGATCCTTTAACCGGGAAAAATCCATCAAACGTGCCGAAAGCCGCGAGAAAATGTTAAGCAAAATAGAGGTACTGGATAAGCCGGTTACCGTAAAGGATGATATGAACTTTACTCTCACACCAAGAATCATAAGCGGCAATGATGTGCTGCAGATCAATGAGTTAGCAAAGGCTTACGGCTCTCTTTCTTTGTTTTCCCATGTTTCCTTTGAAATAAAGCGCGGGGATCATGTTGCCATCATCGGAAAAAACGGCACCGGAAAGACCACCCTTTTAAAAATTTTAAACGGACTGGAAACTCAGGATTCTGGCACCATCCGGCTTGGTTCCAATGTGGAAATCGGATATTATGATCAGGAGCATCATGTGCTTCATGAGGACAAGACTCTTTTTGATGAAATTTCCGATACGTATCCTTCCATGACAAATACGGAAATCCGAAATACCCTGGCAGCATTCTTATTTACGAAAGATGATGTCTTTAAACGGATCAAGGATTTAAGCGGTGGTGAAAAGGGCCGTGTCAGCCTTGCAAAGCTTATGCTCTCCAATGCTAATTTCCTGATTTTGGACGAGCCAACCAACCATTTGGACATTACTTCCAAAGAGATTCTGGAAAATGCCCTGAATCATTATGAAGGCACCTTATTATATGTATCTCATGACCGTTATTTCATCAATAAGACTGCCAGCCGCATTCTTGATTTGGAAAATGGAAATTTTCATAATTATATCGGCAACTATGACTATTATGCAGAAAAGCATGAGGA
>CAMWWJ010000202.1 GCA_947177925.1 uncultured Lachnospiraceae bacterium | reverse complement strand
TTTCTATTCATGGATAATTTTGTATAATATAGCCAAATAATTTTTTGCCAGCATGAAAAAATTGGCTATAATAATCGAGCAATTTGGTAAATAGTCAAGAAGTATTTTGAAATGATTTTCAGATAAAAGGGTAACTTTAATAGACCTACGGCATTTCTAAGAAAAATCGTAGATTAGATATTCTGTATGGATTACCTACTCTTTTCCGGAGAGTAGAGTTGGCCCTTGTCCAGCAGACCAAAGAGCAGACGTATAAATTTACGGGAAGTCAACGCGAGTGCTCGTTTATGCTGATGATTTCTTGTTTCAGCATATTTCTTTTGATAGAAGGCTTTGTACTCTGGACAGTGATTGATCACACTGCCAGCAGCTTCTATGATGTAATAGCGCAGGTAGCGGTTTCCAGCCTTGCTCATTCTTGAGTCTTCAGATTCAAAGCCGCCTGAGTCGTTATCGTTCCAAACGATACCGCAGTATTTGGCGAGCTAACTGGCATTTTGAAATGCTTTGATTGAACCGAGCTCTGCAAGAATGCCAGCAGAATAAACCTTACCTATTCCGGGGATGGAATTAAGTACTGTATATTCCCCAGGGTTTAAGCCCTGGACTGTCTGAAGGATTGCTTTATCAATAGCTTTTAATTCCTTTTCAAAGGAACTAATGCAGTTGAAAGAGGAAGCTATTGAAACCGTAAGCGGCTCATAAAGACATTTATCAAGTCTGTATGAATTACGAGCCGCAGCCTGTACTATTTTTGCTGTTTCTTCTGGATCAGCAATACGCCCCTTGCTTTTAGAATTAATGAATTCGACCAGTTCCTCAATGGATGAGTTTACGATGTCTTCATTCGTCGTGTATTCAGTAAGGATAGCCTCTGCTGTGGCACCATATTTGTCTGAAAATGGGTGTTCCCCATTTCGAAGTAAAGCATACTCACTGAACTTGAGATAGATGTTATTTAACATGTAAGTTTTCTCTCTGGTAATGCATTCAGTGATGTGCATGCGATGTCTTGTAAGACGTTGTAAGGCAAGGTATTGAGAACCACGCCATGGCTTGACAGCGATACGTCCGACACGAGCGAAATCAGCTATTACAAAGGAATCAATACCATCATTTTTTCCTATATCATTAAAGGACTTCTTATAGTTCTTGACTTCTTTAGGATTAAGACAGTAAACACGGACAGAGAATGGAGCAAGTAATTCACTGGTTGATAAATAGTTAGCCAAATGTACTCCATAGAAGCCGGTAGATTCCATGCCGATGACAACGTACATGAACTGATGATTATCAGCAAGGACATCAGCAATCATTTTTTCAACAATACCTGCCCCTTCTTTCGTGTTTTCAAAAGGTTTCATCTTGATAAAAAAGTCCTGGTTGAAATCAAGTGCAGATATGACATGAATACGGGATGCAATGTCAATCCCGACAAAAAGCGTTGAGAGGTAATCGATATGTTCTTTTACGGATAGTCACCACCTTTCATAGCAAGAATAAAAGAAAATGTAATCATGGCTTATCCCAGATCACTACGCCGCCCTAAACCTCGCGTTATTAGCATTATCTGGTAAGAAATACCCTGCTGGTGGCCAGATACCAGAATGCAGCATTTGTGTAATAAGTCTTAGCGTAGCATTAGGGCTGCAGGCTTTCATGGCAATAACAAATGTTTTGCTGGAGAGTAAAAGCAGTGACCACAGCTACAGTTCTTATAGAACTTATTGTAACATCTGGGACCATGACTATAAAGTAACTTATTAACTATGCGGGTATAAAAGGATGTCCAACAATTCATCCAATACCTGCATCATAAAAAATAAGTCTATAGCCTCTCTTTGAAAGAGGTCTATAAACTTATTATACGAGGAGAGTCGGAAATGGATAGAAAGTGGAAGCGAATTTTAATGACTGTAATCGGGACGGTGTTTACGGGTGTTTCCGTAGGAATTCTCAGGAAAGCGGAACTGGGGACGGATCCCTTCACTGCTTTTGTGACAGGCTGTGCAAATGCCGTCCATTCTTCTTATGGAATATTGTATCCTGTTATAATCGGAATCCTTTTAATCCTGGTATTTTTTATAGACAAGCACTATATCGGTTTAGGGACTATTTTAAATCTGTTCATCATAGGCGCAGTGGCAGATTTCTCTTTAAAGCTTTTAAATTCTCTATATGAGGCAGATACCTGGATGATTCAGGGGATTACATTGGCTATAGCTATTTTTGTCTTATGCTTTGCTTCCTCCTTATACATTGCGGCCGATTTAGGTGTGTCCTCCTATGATGCCGTTTCTCTGATCATGGCAGACAAAAAAATTGCACAATACCGTTTCTGCCGTATCTTTACGGATGTGATCTGCGTCCTTATCGCTTATGTGCTGCATGCAAAAGATTGTATAGGAATCGGCACGATTATCACTGCCTTTGGAATGGGACCTATTGTGCAGTTTTTTATTAAGCACGTGGCAGAAAAAATTCTTTACAGGAAAGAGAGCAGACCCCTCCCCTGACAAATTGTTACCATAGCACACCTTCATTTGTTTTTTTCTGTTGCCAGAACTAAAATATTACCTTATAATAGCAATTAGAAGTAGCAATATAAGTAATATTTGTCAAACGGGGGTGATTCCTATGACTGCGGAGGAATGGATCAACAATGCAAAACAGAAAGCATACAATGAAGGCTGCCTGAGAGGCATTGATTTGGCAATTCGCATGCTGAATGACGGCAAGGCAACAAAAGACCTTGAATATGCAAGAAATGATGAATTCTATTTCAGAGCCATGATGGCTGATTATTTTCCAGAGGATTATGAATAGCGTTGGTGTTTATTATCCTTTTGTGGAAAAGCCATGCAGCAAAGATTTTGGAAGCTGTGTGGAAAACGCATCTTTTAATAAAGTAAAATCAAAGGAGCGCAGCGTACCTACATATCCATTGATTAAAAAGGTAACGTTGATGCGGTGTGTCATCACTTCTTTTTCCGTGGCATTCGGGCATGAAAGCTGATATTTTTCCATAATCGTATTGATGATAGAGGTTTCCAGATCCTGCAGCATGGAACCAAAGCTGTTGGATTTAATAAAGGGCAGATACATACCGTCATAGGAAAGATAAGCCTCTATGATCTGTCCCCAGATTTCACCGGAACGCTCCAGCAAATCTCTGTATTCATATTTGGCTATGATAGAGCAGATATGAGTAGTAAGCCGTTTTTGAAATTCTTCGGCACAATGGTGGATATCATGATAGTGAAGATAGAAGGTGCTTTTATGTATATCTGCCATCTGGCATAGCTCCGTAACAGTAATGGAGGTCAATGGCTTTTCGGAGGCCAGGGAAGAAAGAGATTTAAATATGGCTTGTTCTGTTCGTTTTATTCTTCGATCTATTTTTTTCTCATTCATAAAGCTTCTCCTTTTTCAAAATTGCATTAACAAATGTTGATTGACTCAATGGTATGGCTGCATGATATTTGACAATATTATATCATGTGACGATTACTAGTCAAATATTTAATTTTCGTCGCTTGCAAATCTTTTCTTTCCATACTAATATGATAATAGACGGGTGTCTATTAAAAACAAGAGTTTTCATTGAAAACAGCTTGAAAAAGAGCAGGTTCTATGAAGGCTGGTTAGAGAAGGAGTGATTCACATATGAATTTGGATGAATTTTATCGGGGAAATGCTTTTGACTGCTACACGTATTTTGGCGCCCATATGGAGGGGGACGGAGTGGTATTCCGGGTTTATGCCCCAAATGCTGCAGGTGTGTGTCTGATAGGGGAATTCAGCAACTGGGAAAATATAGAGATGACCCAGAAATGGCATAAGAACGTGTATGAATGTTATGTAGAACATGCAGGAAAAGGAATGCTCTATAAGTATCGGATATACGGAAGAGACGGCAGCATGACGGAGCATTGTGACCCCTATGGATTTTCCATGGAGCTAAGGCCTGCTTTTGCTTCTGTCATAGTGGATTTGAAGGAATATACCTTTACAGACGAAAAATGGATTGCCAAAAGAGATAAGAATTATAATCAGCCTATGAATATATATGAAGTGCATTTAGGCTCATGGCACAGGAACCCTCAGGATAAAAACGGGTACTACCGATATGAGGAAATGGCAGACAGGCTGATTGATTATGTAAAAGAAAATCATTTTAACTATGTTGAATTCCTTCCTTTAAGCGAGCACCCCTTTGACGGCTCCTGGGGATATCAGAACACCGGATTTTTTGCACCTACGTCCAGATATGGGGAACCAAAGGGATTAAAGGAACTGGTGGACAAATGCCACAATCATAATATTGGTGTAATTATGGATTTTGTTCCGGTACATTTTGCAAGGGATGGTTATGGGCTTTCTAGATTTGACGGAACCTATCTTTATGAATATGACAATCGGGATGTGGGAGAAAGCGAATGGGGCAGCTACAATTTTATTCATGCAAAAGGAGAGGTGCGCAGCTTTTTACAGTCGGCAGCCAATTACTGGCTCAGTGAATATCATTTTGACGGCATTCGCATGGATGCCATCAGCCGGGCAATTTACTGGCAGGGGGACCCGAAAAGAGGTGTCAACGAGAAAAGTGTGGAGTTTATCAAAGGCATGAATGAAGGCCTGCATAAGCTTCATCCCCAGGCTATTTTAATTGCGGAGGATTCCACGGACTTCTTAAAAGTAACGGCTCCTGTTTCTTATGGAGGACTTGGTTTTGACTATAAATGGGATATGGGCTTTATGAATGATACTTTGGAATATTTTAAGTTAGAGCCGGTGCATCGGCCTGCCAATTATCATAAGCTTACTTTTTCCATGCAGTATTTTTATAATGAATTGTTTCTTCTGGCATTTTCCCATGATGAGGTAGTCCATGGAAAAGCTACGATTATCCAAAAGATGTGGGGACAGTATGAAGATAAATTTCCACAGGCAAAGGCATTTTATGCTTATGTATATACACATCCGGGAAAAAAGCTGAATTTTATGGGAAATGAATTCGGACAGTTCCGGGAATGGGATGAAACAAGAGAACAGGATTGGGATATGCTTTCCTATCCTGCCCATGACTCCTTTCATCACTATTATAAGGATTTATGTAAACTTTATCAGCAGGAACCGGCCTTATACGATGGAGAGTACAATCACCTTTGCTTCCGATGGCTGGAAGTTCATGCGGAGCAGTTTTCCACTTATGTTTATGAAAGATGCGGAAAGGGTGAAAGAATCATTGTGGCATTGAATTTTTCGGACCAGTTCTGGAAGGATTTTACATTCCAGGTGGAAACGGAAGGTACGGTAAAGGAGCTTTTGAATAGTGACTGGCAGTGTTATGGGGGAAAAACCAGACCTGAAGATGCAAATTATCAGGTAAAGGAAGGTTCCATGAAAGTAGATCTGCCTCCGTTTTCGGCAAGGCTTTTCAAGATTTTGAAGAAAGAAAAAGGACGAGAAGAGAGGGGTCAAAGAAAAAAATCCCGCATATAATAGAAGAAAGCTTTTGAAATGAAGGAGTATGCCATGAACAAAAGGAAGGGCTGTGTATTATTGCTGGCGCTGGATTTGTTATTGTTTGGCATACTCTTTTTTTCGTGGAACCACACTTACGGAAGTCTTGCAAGGGAAGAAGTTATGTTTGTGGATGGTGGAGTGGAAACAAGTGATGGGGAAACCGGTACAAAAACGGATGGATTAAAAGACAAGGGAAAGATTGCCCTTACCTTTGATGACGGGCCATACCCCAATTACACCAGACAGCTTTTAGAAGGATTAAAGAAAAGGAATGTAAAAGCTACTTTTTTTATATTAGGCAAAAGTGCGGAAGAATACCCGGATGTAATCGAAACTATGTATGAAGACGGGCACCTTATAGGAAACCATACCTATCATCATGTGGAGCTGACAAAGGTAGGAAGGGAAGAGTTTAAAGAAGAAATTCTGTCTACCAACAAGCTGTTATACGAGTTGAACGGAGAATATCCGCAGTTTATCAGACCCCCCTTTGGAGCATGGGAAAAGGAGCTGGAGACGGAGCTTGGCATGATTCCTGTTTTATGGACGGTGGATCCGTTAGACTGGTGTACGGAGAATTCTTCGGCAGTGGTGCAAAGGGTAGTGACGAAAGTAAAAGAAAATGATATTATTTTAATGCATGACTGCTATAAATCATCTGTGACGGCTGCCCTTGAAATCGTGGACATATTACAGGCGGAAGGGTATGAATTTGTTACAGTAGATGAGATACTGCTGGATTGATGTAAGTGTTCCAAAAGTTATGCACACAG
>CAMWWJ010000201.1 GCA_947177925.1 uncultured Lachnospiraceae bacterium | reverse complement strand
AAAACAATGTATGGAATCCGCCCTCATCCCTCTTTGGCGTCCGCTTTTCCACTACCTTTGCATAAGCAAACTAAACAGTTATTTTCCACTTACTGCGGATATCTTGTCATCACATACGTCCCCGTATTGCGAATGGAAGAAAAGCTTATTTCTCTTCCCCAATGAATAGAACTGTTATAATTTCCTTCTGCAACAACTACCCCGTTCTCCTTAATTTCCAATACGATCACAGAATGGCTGTTATTATTCATACGGACAATATCTCCTACCCTTATACTGGAAAAATTCGTATGCTGACGTGCCGGCAGACTGCCAAAAGCTGCATCGCTGATTGCAAAGGCAAATCCGGCACAGCCATAACCGCCACTGTAAATACCGCCTTTCCATGCATAATAATTATCATTGGTCCATTTCATGCCTTCCGGATATTTGGATTTCATTGCAATCATATCCGCATAAACCCGCTTCTCACTTAATTCAGAACTGTCACTGCCATTGACTGTTACCTGACAGTTGTATATTTTCCCATTCTTGCCCTTACAGGTAATCGTAGCTTTTCCGGCCTTTTTCGCCGTTACTTTTCCTTTGCTGTCTACAGAAGCAACCGATTCTTCACTGCTGGTCCATGACTTGGCTGACGTACCGGTAATTTTCAACTGATAGGTATTTCCTTCAGAAAGAGTCAGGCTCTTGCTGTTCAGATACGGATTCTTAACCGTAACTTTGCATTGATATGTTTTTTTATTTACTTTAGCCGTGATAGTTGCCTTTCCCGCTTTTTTGGCTGTCACCTTGCCCTTGCTGTTTACGGTGGCAACGGATTTTTTGCTGCTACTCCACTTCACTTTCCCGGAAGTTCCCTTTACTTTTAGGGTCTTGCTACTTCCCACGTAAATCGTCAATTTGGTTTTATTCAGCTTGACTGCTGCTGCCTCTCCCTGCATTGGCAGCATAGCTGCTACTATAATTACTGCAAGAAACATTACAAGAATTTTCTTTAATTTGTTCCTACATAATTTCATATTCCTTTTCTCCTTTCTACCTTACCGGACTTTTCATGACATCCCAACATATAGCTCTCATTACTCAGCCAAATTCCTCTATCTAAGTTGTATCATATCGAATTCAAAGGCAAAAAACAACCTATTTTTCATTTTATCCTATAATTCCCATCTGTAAATTACCATTAAAGACGGTTTTTACAGCTAAATTGTTTTTAACTGGATTTTTTATTGACTTGTTCCATTCCGCCATCGGTCAGATTTCCATTGAAAGTGCCATTGATGCCCATTCCCTTTTCAGCAAACGGCATCCTCTCTAATTCGATTACAAATTTTATTTTACGACAATAGAGTATAAAGAGTCTTGTAAACAAACGGAACATACATACAAAGCAGACTCATTCGCTCTCATTGTAAAAGCAATATTACTGCTGCTAATAGATAAGAGTTCCATTCCACATTGCAATTCCAAAACTTCTAAGGCACTTTGTGGTAATTTAATAATTCCACTTTCATCAATGCCGAGCCAGACATATTTATGTCCCTTTTATTGAACAAACTCACCTTCTGAAATCAGAAAATTCCCTAATATGGAATATTCTTTCAGAATATGGCTCAACTTTGAATTTGACAGCAGTAAATATGTAGTAACCCAAAAACCTCCTCACGGTAAACGCACGAAAAAAGTGACGGATAGTCCGTCGCTTTTTTCATGCGTTTACCGTGATAAATACTCTTGCTCACTCTGCCTGCCCTTACGCTCCAAGTCCGTTTTATCTTCCACAGAAACGATATTGCAGATATATCTCCGCCTCTTTTGCAAAATAAGCTTTTTTCAAGATAAATTCCGATTGAGATTTCACCTGTTTTATAAGGTGTTAGTATGAAAGTGGGCTGGTGGCTATAATCCGCAATCTGAACACCCAGCATTTAAGCGGTTTGTAAATGAGCATTTTTGAATACCGACCCATTTACGGACTAACACCAAAAATAAATATTATGAAGCAGTACTCTCCGGAAAAACCGCTTTATAAATTTTTCATTAATCGCTATTCAGACGAAAAAAAATCTCCACCTTTGCTCCGCCGGTTTCTTCCGAATTTGTGAGTAATATTCTTCCACCATACTTTTCAGCTACTGTTTTTGCAAAGTATAATCCAATACCATAATGCGCTTCGCCACTTCTGCTTGCATCATCCATAAAAAACTGTTCTGCTCCATGCATTAATGCTTCTTTTGTAAATCCATTACCAGTGTCCTCCACCGTAAATATTAAATTCTCATTCTTTTCTTCAACATAGATATTTATTGTTCCGCCTTCCTTTGTATGCTCTACTGCGTTTTGAATAATATTCATAACAGCCCTTATCACCTGATCATACGTAATATTTACTGTTTTGCTATTCCACTGCTCTTTCCAGTTAATTTTAAGGTGGTAAATTTCTGCCAATCCTGATGTCTGTTTTCTTATATCACCAAGAAGGTTTTCTGTCATCACTTTTTCGGGCGTGTTTGGATAACCATCTACCGATTTCGTTACATCTATTAATTTTTCTACATAATTTTGTATCTGAACTGTACTATTTATGATATAAACAATCATATTTTCCTGTTTTTCTGTCAGTTCCATCTCAGATAGCAACTCTGCATTTCCTCTCACAACGGTAAGTGGGGTTTTTATATCATGTGCCAATGCAGACATTTGTCTGTTTTTATCCTGTTCTGTCTTCCATAGCTGCTCCAGAGAATCTTTCAATGCAATTCTCATATCATCTATGGACGACAGACAATCATCAAGCTCTTTTATTCCGGAATAAGACACTTCGTATTCCAGATTCTGATTCTTGATGTTCTCTACTGCCTTCATTACTGGCTGCATTTTCCCTTTTATCTTTTTCCCGAAACGTACGGATGACAGTACAATAATTGCTATTCCACCCAGAATAACCATAATTGTCATCAGGTTCTGTGGTCCTATGAAGTGCTCTCTTAAAAATGCAGATTGATATTGTGGAGTCAGGCTGTACTGCAAGACAACATACTCATTCGGACGATAAATCACCTTATAAAAAAAGTTTCCTGATGCATTCCCGTGATTTGCAACATTCCAGGCAATTTCAACGGATTGTCCTGACATATCTCCGCTGAGTTTGTCACCGTCCATAGAAAAAATGACATAATGACAAAGAGGAGGAATCATATCCTCCGTCACTTCATCCGCACTCTGAATGAAATCATATGCTTCATTGATCTTCCGTTCTGCGTAATTGGCCGGATATATACTGCCTGTGTTTACAAGAATATTGAATATAAGAATTATACACACACCCAAAGTGAATAATGCTCCAAGCATAACCAGTACATATCTCATGAAGATTCCACTCAATGTATTGCTTCTTCTTATTCTTCCCATTTATATCCTATCCCCCAAACTGTTTTTATAGGCATATAATTATAATCTGAGAGTTTAGCCCTTATATTTTTGATATGCGTGATGATTGTACTATCACTGCTCTCGCTGTCAAATCCAAATATCTCTTCCAAAATTTGCTCTTTTGAAAAAACCTGCCCTCGATTTTTGGCAAGGAACTCACAGATTTCATATTCAGCCTTCGTGAGAAGAATTTCCTTATTATCAACCAGCATTTGCCTTAAAGACAAATTAAAACAAATACGACCGAGAACCATTCTGACAGAATGCTCACGATGTTCCCGTCTGAGATGCGCAGTAATTCTCGCGCGAAGCTCCATTACCCCGAACGGCTTAAAGATATAATCATCTGCTCCCAGTGACAATCCATTGACCAAACTATTTTCTTCCGTCTTTGCTGTGAGAAACAATATAGGACAGTCTACAAGCTCCCTGATTTTTGTACATAATTTAAACCCGTCTATTCCAGGCATCATAATGTCCAGTAAAATTAAATCATAAAAATTCAATTTTTCCATACTTATCTCAACCGGATTACTCACTTTTGTGACCAAATGTCCATCCTTATTCAAAATGTTTCCTATCATGTCAAGAATGGCTGTATCATCATCAACTGCTAAAATTTTCGCCATATTATCCCTCTATTCTGATATTTTGCTTCCTTCCCAACGAGATGACCACAGTAAATAATATATCATACTAATTACTGTTAATATACAATAGATTGGTATTACAGTCTCCAATTCATTGATTGCACCGGATTCTCCTAACGCAAGCTTTAAATAAGTATATGGTATTCTACTGGTCCATGAAACAAATGTATATTTCCAGCTATAATCTCCAAGCCCTGTAAGCATCAATGCACTGACAAGGCCGGACAGGATTCCCGCTCCAATGGCCACTCCTTCTCCTAACTGAAACGCCAAAATCATCTGCCATATATAGAGTGGGATACTGCTGCACCACATAATCAATGCCGCCATCATACATATTCCTATGCTTACTGTACTGCTCTCAAGAATCTTACAAAAACCGAACGCAAATATGACTGCTGTTAATAATACTGAAAACATACTAAAAATAAGTAAAAGCAATACCTTTGACAAAAATGCCACCGTCTTTTGTGGTAAAGTAAGCAGATTCTGAAAGCCTCCGGCATTTTGTTCCTGTTTTATCATGCTTGCTGTAAATATTCCGATCAACATAGGAAATCCTGCACCAACTGCCTGATAAAAAGCAATGATTCTTGTATTCTCATTCCAAGCAGAAAAAGAATAATATATCAAAAACAACCCACTTGTTATCATCGGAATCAAAATATGCGCAAGTGTAATAGGAGTTCCTTTCATTTTCAGCAAGTCTGCATGGAGATTCTTTCTAAGCATTTCTATTTCACCTCTCTTTTATCAAACCAATTTAGAAATAAAATAGTTGCAAAAACGAACCATATAATAGATAAGCAAATTCCCGGGACAACTACTCCCATATCCAATATTGGATTTCCAGCTTCCGTCGGAATACCATTTGGCAATATGTGGAGAAATGGACATAAAATCCGCATAGGAATCGCAGAAACAAGTAAATACCATTTTCCTGTTGGTGCAATGATGGTGCCACCAACCGTAAGAAACAGGCAAATTAGTAATTCCACAATCATTCCGAAGCGCTCACTTAAAAATAGAAATACTGGTATCTCCCATAACTGTGTGGCAGTAAGAAGCAATACTGTAATCGCTGCTCCACCTAAGGGAACACGAGTTGTTAATAAAAAACCACCTAACGAAGCACCTACAAATATAATCATATTTGAGGTCAGAATCACATAGCCCATATAGATGATTTTGCCCATCATCAATTTTCTTTTGCTTGTAGAAAGTGTCATCAGGTGATAATAATTTGTTTTTTTCTCCTGCTTCATAGAAAGACAGCAAATAATAGCAAGCATACCAGGCAGCAGCAGTGTGTACCACCAGTTCCATACGCTCTCTGCATATACATTTGTCATTCCTAATGTAAGTACAAATGCCAAAGCAAATGTAATCATAGGAAACCCCCATATAAATCTCCGGCGCATCGACCTTTTTGTTTTTTGATATTCTGCCTTCACAATATTAATCACAAATTTCACCAACCTTTCTAGTTTCTTTTACAACATCCATAAAAAGTTCTTCCAAATTTTGCCCCTTTCCCAATGGACCTTCGTATCCTAAAATGCCATTTGAAATAATTCCCACATAATCTGCAATTAACTGTACTTCTGAGAGAATATGACTGGAAAGAATGACTGTAATTCCACGTGCAGGAAAGGAACATATCAGTTCACGAAGTTCCTCTATTCCGATTGGATCTAACCCATTCGTAGGTTCATCTAAAATCAGAAGCTTTGGTTCTCCTAATAATGCCATAGCAATGCCAAGCCTTTGTTTCATTCCCAAAGAAAAATGTCCTGCCTTCTTTTTTCCTGTATTTGCAAGCGAGACTATTTGTAATACCTCATCAATCCTTTTTTCATCCACACCAAGCAGTAACGATCTGACTTTCAGGTTTTCCCTTGCAGACAAATTTTCATAAATTGACGGATTTTCAATTAGTGCTCCTATCTCCGACAGGCTTTCTCTGCTCCACGGTTTCCCATCGAAATAAATTTCGCCTGCAGTCGGCTTTAAAACACCAGTAAGCATTTTTAAAGTAGTAGATTTTCCGGCTCCATTAGGTCCTAGCAATCCATAAACTTTTCCCTTTACTATATTTAGCGAAACTTTATTCACCGCTTTCTGTTTTTTAAAAGACTTACAAAGTTCTGTAGTTTGAAGCATCATTTCCATATTTATTCCTTCTTTCTTTTTTAATAAAAGAAGCATAACAAGAAAAAATAAAG
>CAMWWJ010000200.1 GCA_947177925.1 uncultured Lachnospiraceae bacterium | reverse complement strand
CTTCCAATTCCAGTCTTTTTATAAAATGGAATTTATCCTCTCCATCCATATGCAAAATATCATAATAAGTTTCAAATGTCATTTTGCTCTCGCCGGGATTTTTAAAATCTCTGGAGCAGGTAACCCATGTTTCAAAAATACGATCTGCCACCTGAACCGTACAATATACCAAATCGTAAGCCAAATGCTGGATATTGAATAAATCTGCAATATTCTGCGCTACGATTTCATTGATGCTTTCATGTCCAATAACTCCTCTGACGCTATCATAATTGGACATTTTATAATAAACCTTCTGTCCATCTTTTTCTTCATAGGATTTCAAAAAACTTCCGGCAGTACCGGTTGTTGACCTTGATAATGTCCATGTCAAATGTGTGAAATCAATTGGTTCGGCTGTATGTGTGTTTGTCATAATACCACTCCCTGCTTCCTTTATAACATATGGAACACAAAAAGGAAAGTCCGGCTTTTGGCAAAAGCGGCCATTTCCCCCAATTCTGCTTTAAGCTTTTGACCTTCTCATAAATTCCTGCATCAACAAAGGTTGTATGAGAGGGTATGTCAAATCTGCCGGTACTTCTTCAAAAAATTCAATTTTCTCTATTTCACTGTGCAACTCTTTCTCAAACTGTTTAATATCCGCAAAATATAATGCTCCAAAGGATTCTTCTCCTGTTTCATTTACTCTGTTTTTCCCTGTAACGGAATAGATACAGACAGGGGTAATTTCAAATTCTGTCGCACCGGTTTCTTCATACAGCTCTCTTTTAGCCGTTTCCAATATGCTTTCATTTTCTTCCCTATGACCGCCGGGTACTTCGTATGTATTTCTCTCCCTATGCTTGCAAAACACCCATTTTCCATGAAATTTTGAAAGAATGACTGCAAATTCCAAAAGGCAGTCCTCAACCGATTCATAAAATTTTACTTCCATCATGCTCACTCCAAATTCAAATGTAATATATATATTTCATATACGGATCTTCTTTGCATCCTTTCCATCTACCGCCCACGCAATCAGCTCACAAACAAACTCTGGTGTCACCACCATTGGCGGCTCTTTCATCGGATACCAGTATTTTTCCCAACATCCTGATGTTTTTTCCCCTTGAAAACATCTTCCCTTGCTAACCACAAAGAAATCCCCTTCTCCGACTCTGTACGCTAAGACGATATTCTTATCCTCTGAAACAATATTCAGCCATATTTTGTCCTCATCATCTTTATTTTTACCAACCCACCATACAAAGGGTTGATTTTTATATGCAATCCTTCTTCTTCCTTTTCTATTTACACCCATAACCACTAATACAAATTCCTATTATTGCATTCTCCACTACCATCATATCATCTCAATAGCCCTATAATACTGTTTGCCTGCTTTCTCCATAAACCCATTCAATATAATCTGCCCTCGTAGGACCGCCAAAACGGCTGGCTATATCATCTAAAGCAGCATTCTCCGGCATTCCAAGTTCTTTCAAGACCCGTCTCCGCAATTCCATCTGTCTGGTTATCACTTCACTCATTTCTTCGTGAATGGAAATTCCAAGGGAGGTCAGAAAACTATGATCCATCCAGTCTCCGTGATATCCTTCAAACATATCCTGATAAATGTCCGGGTTTATCGAAAAATGGCTAAATCCCCAATAAACTTCCCCTGATTTTTTCGAACATGCAAACCCCAGATCAATATCCTTTTCCACTAACCTCTTCCGTCCGATAATCGGATAGGTGCCCCATAACACCTCATTGTCCTGGGCCATATCCATGGGATACATTGGTATATCCTCAAGCTCTTCTGGTGTCATATTTTTATTCTCTGTTACAATCTGATACTGCCTGAACAAAATGGGCTGCGCCATCATGCCGTGCATGGGATGGGATTTAGGAATCCGATCCCACTTGATTACTTCCCGTGCGATTCCAAGTATGAGCGCATACGTATATGTGGTTGGAGACAAGGCTACCCGAAAAATATCTCCGGCTCTTAATTTCACCCTAATTCTCTTCTTCTCATGAAAGTCTGTAATGACCTGATCATAGTCCTTTGGTAAAGACCCTATATACTTCTCTGTATATTTTTCAAAATCTTCTGCTGACTGCACGGTTCCCTTGGGCAAAGGAAGGTACTGGTCATTCTGACTGTTAAAGGAAGAAACACAATGGGTATCATCTCTAAGGCTCACATGCAGCTGCTCCCGCATATAGGTAGGCACCATAAGCCCGGAAGGTGTCCATGGCTTCTTTTTTCCCCTGCCGGTTTTGGGAAGCAGCAAAGTCTGATTCTCTGTCTGTTCCTCCATATCAAACTCCAGATAATAAATTTTTGGAACAGGCTTATTTCCTTCCCCTATATATTTCTCTTCAAATATCATTTTTTTGATGGTATTTCCTTCAAAAAAGATGATAGAGCGCTTACACAGGGTATGGGTTACCGAAAATCTTACAACCTTTTCCCAGCTTTCATTCACAGGAGATAGTCCATAGTAATATCGCTGCTCATTCGTCAGGCGGATACAACACTCCCCATCCTTGAAATACTGCTCTGCCTTTGACTTCTTTTTCGTATTTGCTCTGACTTCTCTATTGACTTCTCCCCGAATCGTATGCTTTTCATCTAAGAAATCTCCTGTTACTTTTTCAAAAATATTCCTGACAGCACTATAATCAATCCCGTGTTTTCCCCGCCAGAAATTCATCGGATAAAACAAGTCGTATTCATAAACAAACTCTTTATCCTTATCCATGACAAAGCCCTTTGCATACCCTTTATGCTCCGGAGTATCAAATGCTCCACAGGCTGCAAGCACACCTAATATCACATAGATTTCATTTTTATTGGCGTTCAGCACCTTCTCTGCAGTGATCAGCTTCTGCAGTGCAATGATTTTATTTCCCGCAGCCAGTTCCTCCGCCAATCCAAATATCCGGTTCACGATAAGAATATCTTCCTTTACAAAATCAACTTTTGGCAGCATCTGAAACTGTTGTAAATCAAACAATACATAATCCGCCCTGCATATATCCTGATATCCATCCGGAAAATAACGGTATGCCTGGTAATCCGAATTTTTGATTTCCACTTCCATTTGCTCTCCAGACATCTTTAAGCCGCAATATGCACATCTTTGATCCCGCTCATATCTGCCATATAAAACAGGCTCATGCTCCGGTAAGGCCTTTGCATACAAAAGGCTTGCCAAAGCAGTACGATACTGATTTTCGCCGGTTGATAAGCTATGTAAAAATGCCCGGACCGTATCTTCTAACGAAATCTCATCTGCCAGTTGTTTTACCTGTGCAATCACTTCCTTGTGAGACATTTTTCCTGGTGGAAACAGCACCCCATGCCGGATACCATACTGCATTTCCTCTTCGGTAAGCGTCTGCTTATATGCTTTATATTTTTTTAGTATTTTTTTTGCTTTTGTATCCATATTCCATCTCCTTCGTGCGAATGCTCCTTAAGAAAGATTATACGCAAAGGGAAAGAGAAGCGCAACGAAAACTACCGCTTCACGATTTTTTATCGTGAAAGCGGCAGCTTCCCTTTATAAAATGCTATATTGCTTTTTGATTAGATGAGATGTGTACCAATATGGAAGAACTTTGGCTTTTTAGTTAGAATTTAACTGCCTGAATGTTGAGGTTAATAACTTCCCGTTAAACTCATCATACCTTATTTTTCCATCCTCATATTCCGATATATCCTTATCACTCAACTCTACATACCTAGAAAATTCGCCCTCCCATACGTATTGCACTATATAAACACCGCCGTCTTTATTTGGAAAAATAAAATTTACACCTTTATCTGTTATTCCATCGTCGTTATATATATTATAATGAACATATTCTTGTTCAAAAGATATTCCCATCTTTTCCTTCATAAAAGCTACTGCTTTTTCATGCAATTCAGGAATTTTGCTTTCTGCTTCCTCAGCCCTGACTCCTTCCCGTTCCAAATAGTCATCATCAAGAATCATTGTATCAATCAAATGTCCATCGCTTGCTGCAATATCAAAAGAATAGTTTTCTTCATACAAAGGTGCATCAGACCATGTTATTGAGTAACGAGCTTCTCCTATATAACCTTCTTCTAGATAAAAAGATTCTAAATCCAACCCCTCTTCCGTAATGCCATAAATGTCTTGCAAATAACCCTTTGCAATTTCTATCGCCTTCTCCTCTGTAACGCCGCCATTTTCTATAATTGCTTCCAATTCGGCATTTTTGCTTGCAAGCTCATCTGCATACCATTCCTCACGACGTTCCTTTAGCACATAATCTCTTTTCAAGTCAAAATCTATGATTTCCAACATCTCTTCATCTGTCAGCTCCCTTTCCGGAAGACAAAACCTACACCCATCTGCCAGATAGCACAATTCATACTGTTCAGCCTCTTCTTCACTGTAAGCCATTTGCAGCTCCTTCTCTGGAAAGACTCCCTGCTTGTATTGCTGATACAGATTCTTTATCCTTTCCTTTTCGTCCGCAGTATACTCTCTGGAATAGCTGTCAGCATCTCTCTCAGCATGATAATCCGGATTGTCGATATCATCCAGAAGCTTCTTGCTTTCTTCCTCTGTTATATCCTCCATGTGCACCTGAACAGCAGGACTCATAAAATAAGAGCTTATAAATGCCCGTGCCGGAAATGCAATGACTCCCCCGGCCACCACCACAATAGCTGCTGCCGCTGCTGTTTTCTGCCATTTAGCAGCCTTTCCATGGCTTCGCTTTTTCCCCGTTTCTTCTTTTATGTTTTTAATCATATCCCTCTTTACCTCCTCATCTAAATGGATACCCTTCACCGCATCCCTTAACTCATCTTTCTTCATTGTCTCATACTCCTTTCCGGCAATAAAACTTCACGTTCCACAACTCCATGCTCCTATTCATCCTCCGATAAAGAAATCTTTAAACAGGCTCTTCCTCTCTGCAGCCTTTTCCTTATGGTATTGACGGTGACTCCCATGAGTTTTGCGATTTCCGTAGTCTTGTACCCTTCAATATAGTGCAGATAAATCACGGCTTTTAATTTGTCCGGCAGCTTCATAAGTTCCGCTAATACTTCACTTTGCTCCGGCATTTCACAATACTCTGAAATGTCATCTATGTTCGATGTGGGATGCCTCAGTCTGCCTCTGTGCATGTCCCGGCATATATTGGTTGCTACTTTAATCAGCCATGCCTTTTCATGCTCTTTACTGTGGAATTTGGCCGAATGCTCCATATACCTGCAAAACGTTTCCTGCACTGCGTCCTGTGCATCCTGCTCATTGCACAGAATCACCACACAGATTCGATAAAGCATGTCTGCGTAACTCTCGACAATTTCTTCCACTGTCATCCATCTCATCACCTCCTACATTTATAACACGCATTTCTTATCCAAATGATGCCAAAGATTTTAAAAAACACTATAAATTTATAGGAAAAAGGGATGAAGACGGATTCCATACATTGTCTCAGATGGAATTCGCCTCATCCCTTTTTTGCGTCTGCCTTTCCACTACCTCTTATAAAACAGGCTCATTTAAATATAATCCTTATTTATCCAATATTTCACTGGAATTTTGCCACGACCTCTTCATTTGCTTTCATGGCAGCCTCTTCCATGCCTTTTCTTTCTGCCAAAAGCTGTTTCTGAATCTCCTCATGCTTTACCGCCATAATCTGAAGCGCTAAATAAGCCGCATTTTTGCTGCCGTTAATGGCAACCGTAGCAACCGGGATTCCAGAGGGCATTTGGACAATAGACATAAGCGCATCCATACCATCCAGTACAGAGCCGGAAAGGGGTACGCCGATAACCGGCAGCACTGTCTGGGATGCCACAACACCAGGTAATGCAGCCGCCATGCCCGCAGCCGTAATAATCACTTCGGTTCCGTTCTGATTGCATTCCTCTACAAATTCCGAAAGCCCTAAATGCGCTCTGTGGGCGGACAGGCACCTTACCTGAACCTCCACACCATATTTTTTCAAAATCTCTACAGCTGGCTCTACTTTGGACAAGTCACTGGTAGAACCCATAATAATTGCAGTTTTCATAATTGTATCCTTTCTTATAACAGCTTTTCCTTGTTTCTATTGATTGCCGCTTTATTGAAATAGCACTTTGCCGGCAGCCTTTCATGCACATTATTATAATGGAAGCAGTCTGCAAAATCAAGGAGCCTTCCATTTCAGATTGATTTCGCATCCTCTAATCCAAATCCTGTGTCTGATAAATAAGCACATCCCCCACGTTGATGCGGCGCCCGTCTGCAGGCAAGAATAACGCACAATCCCGTACAAATGCTAAGATGAAGACCTGTTACTACTATTCCGCATTTTTTACAGACAGCCCGGCAA
>CAMWWJ010000199.1 GCA_947177925.1 uncultured Lachnospiraceae bacterium | reverse complement strand
GATATATACATGTCCTCTTTTTCTATTAATTATATTAGCATAGCTACCCCTATTTCTCAATAAGAAACCTATTTGGATTAATAGGCTAAAGTGCTGTATACTTCCTTGTTGCTTCAGTGCACAAAAAACCCTTTCCCCGGTTTTTCCGAAGAAAGGGTTTTCCTATTTTATTCACTCTATTCAGTCCATTCGTTCTTATAGAACAGACCAAAGAACTGCCGTCCTATTTCTTCACAACAGCCTTAATCTGCTCTGTCAGCATAGGAACAATCTTATTTAAGTCACCGACAATACCATAATCAGCTACATCAAAAATAGGAGCTGTTTCATCTTTGTTGATGGCAATGATGATATCGGATTCTTCCATACCTGCAACGTGCTGGATTGCTCCGGAAATACCGATTGCAAAATACACGTTAGGACGTACGGTCTTACCGGTCTGCCCAACCTGAAGGTCACGAGGCTTCCAGCCGGAATCAACAACTGCACGGGAGCAGCTTACGGTTCCGCCGATAGCATCTGCTAAATCCTCTAATAATTTGAAGTTTTCAGGGCTGCCTACGCCACGACCGCCGGATACGAGAATTTTAGCATCCATAATGTCTACTGTATCCACTACGGATTTTACCACATCCAGAATTTCAACATATTTGTTGTCTGGTGTAAAGCCCGGGTTGAATTCTTCTACAACAGCCTTTGCACCTTCTACTTTTTCGCGCTTCTGCATAACGCCCGGACGTACAGTAGCCATCTGAGGACGATTATCAGGACATGCGATTGTAGCAATGGTATTTCCGCCAAATGCAGGACGGGTCATTAACAGCTGATTGTGCTTCTGCTCTTTGCCCGGAATTGGATTTAACGGGAAATCACCGATTTCCAGTACGGTACAGTCAGCAGTAAGACCTGTTTTTACTCTTGCGGAAACTCTTGGTCCCAAGTCACGGCCGATTGCGGTAGCGCCTACCAATACGATTTCCGGTTTGTATTTTTCAATAACAGATGCAACTGCATGTGTGTAAGGTTCTGTTCTGTAATCCTTTAATTCAGGATCATCTACAACGATTACTTTGTCGGCACCGTATGCTGCAAGCTCGTCTGCAAGGTCTTTTACCCCTGAACCTACAAGGATTGCGGTAACCTCTGTTCCTAAATCTGCTGCTAAGTCTTTGCCTTTTCCAATCAACTCAAAAGCAATGCTGCTTAATTGATTGTCAACCTGCTGTGCAAAGACATATACGCCTTTATATTCTTCTAAATTCATTTTTTTCACCACTTTTCCTTTATTTATTAGATAACATGTTTCTCTGTTAATTTATTCATCAGGTAAGATACTGCTTCTTCCGAATCAAGGGTTACCTTTTCGCCGGTTCCCTTTCTTACTTTATCAGAAGCCTTTGCAATCTTAGTAGGTGATCCTGCAAGACCTAAGTCGGAATCATCTACATCCACAAGGTTTGCTCTTCCCCAAACTGTAATTTCTTTTTCTAAAGAATCAAAAATTCCGCCTGGAGTCATGTAACGAGGCTCGTTTAATTCTGCAAGAGCGGTTACAAGACATGGCATTTTTGCTTTTACCACATGGTATCTGTCTTCATACTGGCGTTCTACGATAACGCTGTCGCCTTCTACCTTGATATCCTGTGCATAAGAAATCACAGGGATTCCTAAATGCTCGGAAATCTGTGGTCCTACCTGTGCAGTATCGCCGTCGATAGCCTGACGTCCTGTAATGATCAAGTCGTACTCCAGATTCCGGATAGCGCCGGCAAGTGTTGTAGAGGTTGCCCATGTATCAGCTCCTCCCAATACTCTGTCTGTTACTAAAATTCCATTGTCAGCGCCCATAGCCATAGCTTCACGAAGCACATCTTCTGCCTTTGGAAGTCCCATTGTCAGAACTGTTACCTCTGCGCCATATTGATCTTTTAATCTAAGTGCTGCTTCCAAACCTGCTTTATCATCAGGATTCATAATAGTAAGCATTGCACCTCTGTCTAACGTACCGTCTGGATTGAATTTTACTCCACCCTTTGTATCAGGTACCTGTTTTACACATACTACGATCTTCACGTTTTTCGTACCTCCTTATTTTAATAAGCTTCCAGAAATAACCATACGCTGAACTTCGGAAGTTCCTTCGTAGATTTCTGTAATCTTAGCATCACGCATCATACGTTCTACGTCATATTCTCTGATATAACCGTAACCACCATGTAACTGAACAGCCTTTGTTGTTACTTCCATAGCAACCTCTGCTGCATATAATTTTGCCTGTGCAGCTTCCACGCTGTAGGTTTTCTGAGTAGCCTTTGCCATAGCTGCCTTGTATACAAGGAGCTTTGCTGCCTCTACCTTAGTAGCCATGTCAGCAAGCTGGAACTGTGTATTCTGGAAAGCGCCGATTGCTCTTCCGAACTGTTTTCTTTCCTTTACATATTCAATGGTGGTTTCCAAAGCACCCTCTGCCAAACCTAATGCCTGTGCAGCGATACCGATACGTCCGCCGTCTAAGGTGTGCATTGCGATGCCAAAGCCCTTGCCCTTTGCACCAAGTAAGTTTTCTTTTGGAATACGGCAATCCGTAAAAATCAATTCATATGTGGATGAACCACGGATACCCATTTTCTTTTCCTTTGTACCAAAGGTAAAGCCCGGTGTTCCTTTTTCTACGATGAATGCGGAGATTTCTTTTGTCATTCTGCCGCGTTTTTCCACCATACCTGTAATTGCAATTACAATATAGATATCTGCTTCTTTACCGTTTGTAATAAAGCACTTGGAACCGTTTAACACCCATTCGTCGCCGTCTAAAACAGCCTTTGTCTGCTGTCCCTGTGCATCAGTACCAGCACCTGGCTCTGTCAGACCGAAAGCGCCTAATTTCTCGCCCTTTGCAAGAGGCACTAAATATTTCTGCTTCTGCTCTTCCGTACCATAGGTCTGAATCGGATCGCAGCAAAGAGAAGTATGTGCGGATACGATAACGCCTGTAGTACCGCATACCTTTGAAAGCTCTTCCACGCACATTGCGTATGTTAACGGGTCACAGCCCTGTCCGCCGTATTCCTTTGGAATAGGAATTCCTAAAAATCCTAATTTTGCCATTTTGTCAACGGTTTCTCTTGGAAATGTTTCTGTCTCGTCAACGTCCTGGGCAAGTGGTTTTACTTCATTTTGTGCAAAATCTCTGAAAAGAGTTCTTGCCATTTCATGTTTCTTACTTAATGTAAAATCCATTTTTGTTTCCTCCATTATTTTTATCACTGCTTATTTTTATTTGCTGTAGTCGTAGAAGCCTTTGCCTGTCTTCATACCAAGCTGTCCACCGCGAACCATTTTCTTAAGGAGCGGATGTGGACGGTATTTTGTATCGCCTGTTTCTGCCTGCAATACTTCCATAATAGCAAGTACGATATCAAGACCTACTAAATCGCCTAATGCCAAAGGTCCCATCGGATGGTTAGCTCCAAGCTTCATAGCTGCATCAATGCCTTCTACGCTTGCAACGCCGTCTGCATAAATGCCGATTGCTTCATTGATCATCGGAATTAAGATTCTGTTTACTACAAAGCCTGCTGCTTCTTCTACCTGTACAGGAGTCTTTCCGATTTCTTCGGAAATTGTCTTAATCTTTTCTACAACATCTGCTGGTGTATTCAAACCTGCGATTACTTCTACAAGCTTCATAACAGGAGCCGGATTAAAGAAGTGCATACCGATTACCGGTCTGTCAAGTCCTGCACCAATTTCTGTAATGGAAAGAGAAGATGTATTGGTAGCAAAAATACATTCTGGCTTACAGATATCCTCTAACTCTTTAAATGTCTGTTTCTTAATATCCATAACCTCTAATGCTGCTTCCACTACTAAATCACAATCTGTACAGATGGTCTTTACGCCTGTTGTAATCTTAGCAAGGATTGCATCTGCTGCTGCCTGATCCATTTTTCCTTTTGCAATACGTTTCTCAAAACCTTTTGCGATTTTGTTCTTACCGTTTGCAGCAAATTCTTCGTTGATGTCGCAAAGGTATACTTCATAACCTTCTGTCTGGGCAAAAGCCTGTGCGATACCGGAACCCATTGTACCGGCACCAATAATACCTACTTTCATGTTTGTTCCTCCTAAAATATATTTTATTTGTTTAAGAAAGCTTCCACTTTTCTCTTTTCAAGGAAAGCTGCCATTCCTTCTTTTTGGTCATAAGATTCAAAGCAGTCACCAAACAGCTTCTCTTCAATTACGATTGCCTGGTCCATGTCCACATCCAGACCTTCGTTAATTGCCTTCTTGCAGTTACGAACAGCAATAGGAGCATTCTTTGCAATGCCTGCTGCCATCTTTTCTGCTGCCACCATGAGCTCTTCCTGTGGATAAACTGCATTTACAAGACCGATTCTGTAAGCTTCATCAGCTTTGATGTTTCTTGCAGTGTAGATCATCTGCTTTGCCATGCCTGCACCAACTAAGCGCGCAAGTCTCTGTGTACCGCCAAAGCCTGGTGTAATGCCAAGACCTACTTCCGGCTGTCCGAACACTGCGTTTTCGGAGCAGATACGGATATCACAGCTCATGGAAATCTCACAGCCGCCGCCTAATGCAAATCCGTTTACTGCTGCAATGACAGGAATCGGGAATGTTTCTAATTTGCGGAATACATCATTTCCTTTCTTACCAAAAGCTTCTCCCTCTGCTTTTGTAAGGGAGCTCATTTCTCCGATGTCAGCGCCTGCTACAAAGGATTTTGTACCTGCACCTGTTAAAATCAGACATCTCACTTCATCTAAATTAACCTCATCCAAAGTCTTATCCAGTTCTTCCAGTACGGTAGAATTTAATGCGTTCAATGCTTTTTCACGATTGATTGTTATGATGGCATATGCGCCTTTTTGTTCATATAAAATGAATTCCATGATTTTTCTCCTATCTTTCTTTTTCATAAGCAGTAACCGGAAAGCTGCCTGCTTCACTGTAAGTTTATGCTCCATCCGACTGCTGTGGGCATTTGATTTTCCTCATAGACGCACAAGGGCTGCCAGACATATGCCTGGCAGTCATTGTGAATTTTTATGATTAGTCTCTTTCTACGATAGTAGAGCAGCCCATACCGCCGCCGATACAAAGAGTTGCAAGACCCTTCTTTGCATCCTTTGCTTCCATTTCATGAAGCAGTGTAACTAAGATACGGCAGCCTGAAGCGCCTACCGGATGTCCTAATGCGATAGCTCCGCCGTTTGGATTTAATTGTTTGTCCACATCAATGCCTAAGTCTCTTCCTACTGCAATGGACTGAGCAGCAAAAGCTTCATTTGCTTCGATAATATCGAAGTCTTCAATCTTCATGCCGGTCTTTGCCAATACTTTCTTGGTAGAAGCAACTGGGCCGATACCCATGATAGATGGCTCAACACCGCCAAGAGCGCCTGCAACCCAGGTAGCCATTGGCTTCACGCCTAATTCTTTTGCTTTTTCTTCGCTCATAACAACGATAGCTGCTGCACCGTCATTGATACCGGAAGCATTACCTGCCGTTACTTTTCCGTTTGGATTGATTGGACGTAACTTTGCAAGTCCTTCCATGGATGTTCCTGGACGTGGTCCTTCATCCTTCTTAAATTCAATTACTTCTTTTTTCTTCTTTACCTGTACCGGTACGATTTCTTTGTCAAATGCACCGGATTCCTGTGCTGCTACTGCCTTTGCCTGGCTCTTTACTGCAAACTCGTCCAATTCTTCACGAGTAAGCTTCCATCTTTCATCTTCACAAATATTGTCAGCAGTCTGAATCATATGGTAATCATTGAATGCATCCCAAAGAGCATCATTTACCATAGTATCCACTAACGTATTGTTGTTCATTCTGTAACCAAAACGAGCCTGCTTCAATGCGTATGGAGCCATTGACATATTTTCCATACCGCCTGCCACTACGATATCAGCTTCTCCTGCTGCAATCATCTGAGCAGCCATGTTCACGCAGTTCAAACCGGAACCACATACCACGTTAATGGTAACTGCCGGCACTTCAATAGGAAGCCCTGCCTTAATGCTTGCCTGACGTGCTACGTTCTGTCCAAGTCCTGCCTGGATAACGCATCCCATATATACCTGATCAACTGCTTCCGGTGCAACGCCTGCTCTGTTCAAAGCTTCCTTAATGACGATTGCTCCAAGGTCCGCTGCTGGTGTGGTGCTTAAAGTTCCGCCCATAGTTCCGATTGCGGTACGGCAAGCGCCTGCTAAAACTACTTTTTTTGCCATTTTTCTTTCCTCCATTTTTGTTTCGATCTGCAACGATTTCAGTTACAAAAACCCGTATTTTAGGGCTTTGCATGATTGTTATTTTTTTATCATTGCCCGCTGTTTTTATTTTAACATAGGGGCATTTTTTTTGCAATGGGTGATGTGGGAAAAATTTACTTTTGGCATAGGGT
>CAMWWJ010000198.1 GCA_947177925.1 uncultured Lachnospiraceae bacterium | reverse complement strand
GTTCGTGATGGTTTCGATTTCTTCCCAGGTAGCAAGAGAAAATGCCCTGGCAAAATAATCGTTGATCAGCGGATCCCCCAGATCATCATTCTTGTAGCTGAATTCCACGGTAGGCTCTGCAAAAGGAGTTCCCTCTTCCACGCCCAGTCTCTTGGAAAAGCTTCCTGCCGCTACATTCCGGATAATCACTTCCAAAGGTACGATTTCCACTTTCTTTACAGCCGTTTCTCTGTCGCTTAACTCTTCAATGAAATGGGTAGGTACTCCTTCCTTTTCCAAAAGCTTGAATACATGGTTGGTCATGCGGTTGTTGATGACTCCCTTTCCAACGATGGTGCCCTTCTTTTCTCCGTTAAATGCTGTGGCATCATCCTTGTAGTCCACGATTAACACATCCGGATCCTCCGTCGTATACACTTTCTTTGCTTTTCCTTCATAAAGTAACTCTTTCTTTTCCATTTCCATGCAATCCTTTCTTTTTCTTAATACTGCTTCTATACACATTTGCTTCTCATACGAAAATATTATAATCAATCTGTCCCTATTATTCAATAAACCTTTTAAAACTTTCCTATGAAATTCTGTACCCGTTCATTTTGGGAGGCAAAGATTTCTTCGGGTGTTCCCTGTTCCTGAATAACTCCGTCCTCCATAAAAATAATACGGTCGGAAAGTTCCTTTGCAAACTGCATTTCATGCGTAACGATAATCATGGTCATTTTTTCCTTTGCAAGCTCCTTGATTACCTTTAACACCTCGCCGGTAAGCTCCGGATCCAATGCGCTGGTAGGCTCGTCAAAGAACAGAATCTTTGGCTGAAGCGCCAATGCCCTTGCTATGGATACCCTCTGCTGCTGCCCGCCGGAGAGCTGAAAGGGATATGCATTTGCCTTTTCTAAAAGCCCCAGCTGGGAAAGCAGTTTTTCTCCCCGCTCCCTGGCTTCCTCCTTAGATACCTTATCCACTGTAATCAGAGCATCCGTTACATTTTTTATCACGGTAAAATGAGGAAACAGGTTAAAATTCTGAAACACCAGTCCAAAGTATTTCTGTATCTGCTTAAGCTCTCCTTTTTTGGCATAGATGCTCTTACCCTCTGCCTCTCTTGCCGCATAATGCTCCAGATAAATCAAATCTCCTTTGTCCATCTGCTCCAAAAGAGTGGCACAGCGCAGTAACGTGGATTTGCCGGAACCGCTTGGTCCGATAATTGAAACTACCTCACCTTCCTTTACTGACAGGGAAATATCCTTTAGCACTTCCAATGCGCCAAAAGACTTTTGCATATGGTTGATTTCCAATAAATTCATCTAATTCCTCCTCTATCTGTAATAAGAAAGTTTCTTTTCTATTTTTTCCATTACAAAAGCTACAAGCAGATTGAATACATAGTAAAAAATTCCCGCTGCCACAAAAGCAAGCATGCTCTTTTCCGCTGCCGCTATCTGCTTGGCTATCGTAAACATCTCCGTTACTGCCAGCACAAATGCAAGAGACGTATCCTTTACCAGAGTAATCACTTCATTGGTTACCGGAGGCAGGATTCGTTTGATTACCTGAGGCAGGATGATCCTGAAAAAAGTCTTCCCTTTGGAATACCCCAGTATCTTTGCCGCCTCATACTGCCCTACCGGAATGGATTCAATTCCAGCTCTGTATATTTCCGCAAAGTAAGCCGCATAATTCAGCACAAATCCGATAATAACCGCAACGATGCGATAGGAAGAAGAAATCTTCATTCCAAATAAATAAAAGGGGGCAAAATAAACCACAAGCAGTTGAAGCATCAGGGGGGTTCCCCGCATAACGGATATGTACAGCTTTGTGACAGTTCTTAAGACACCGTTTTTTGCCATTCTTCCAAAGGACAGCACCAGTCCTAAAGGCAGGGAAAAAAGCAGGGTCAATATAAAAATTTCTCCGGTAGTAAGCATACCTTTTCCCAATTGGGAAAGCATCGTTACAACGTCCATAATATCCTCCAGACTGGAAAGGGACTGTTATCAAACAGTCCCGCCCATTTCTATTTTCCTAAACAAACACTGTCAGAAAGCCCCCATTCCTCTGCAATTTTTGCAAAGGTACCATCTTCTGCCATTTCCAGCAATGTTTCTTCCACCTGATTTTTCAATTCATCATTTCCAAGTAAAAAACCTACCGCATACTGTTCCGTAGCAAGCAGCTTATCTAATTTTACGAATTTGCCGTCTCTGCTGGAAAGCTGATAATCCGCTACTCCCACATCCATGGCAACCGCATCCACAGCCCCTGCTTCCAAATCCATAAATGCTGTATTATAATCGGCAAACTGTGTCAGGGAACCAAAGGTAGCTGTCAGCGCCAGATTTTCTTCATTGTCCTCTTCATCCGTTAATGCTGCCAGAGCAGAAGAATCCGCCTGAACCGCTACTGCCTTTCCTGCCAGATCCTCAAAGGTGGAAATGCCACTGTCAGCAGCAACCACGAACACCTGGCTGTTATCCACATAAGGAACTGTAAAGGTATATTTATCTTCCCGTCCGTTCATGGTAAATCCGTTCCAGATACAATCAATGGTACCGGATGATAATTCCATATCCTTTGCATCCCAGTCAACAGGCTGCTTTACCAGTTCCCAGCCCCTTCTGTTACATACCTCTTCTGCAAGAGACAGGTCGAAGCCTACATATTCTCCGCTTTCATCCATGTATCCATATGGTGGAAACTCCGCATCAAAGCCTACCGTAAAAGTTTCTTTTTCGGTTTTCTGGCATCCTGTGAGCATGCTTATGGACAATAGCGCCATAGCTGCAACCGCTAATACTTTTTTCATATCTTCTCCTCCCGATAACCGCTTTTCTTAGATTACACGTTAATCTTTATGGGTTTCTATCACGTTGCAATAGTATCATTAGAACAACTCTTCTGTCAATTTACTTTTTTGTTTTTTTCTCATATTCCGACACTTTTCCCAAAATCTCATCAGCAAATGCAGGATGCTCCCTTACCAGCTCCTTTAACTCACTGCTTGCATGGTTGGCCAGCTCTGTGTTATATTCCATCTGCCTTCTAAGGTTCTGCCTTCTGACGATTAAATTATGCCTGACCTCTACCATTTCCTTTTTGTCTAACAATGCTTCCGCCTGATGGAGCCAGATGATTGGATCGAACAGGTGATATCTTTTTAATACACGTATCAACTGCTTTTGATGATAGTCCAGATCCTCCTCAACCTTCCTGATTCTCTGTCGCTCTTCCTTCTCTTCTTTGTACAGCCTGCGCAGGTTTTCCAGCTCCTTGCCGGATGAAATCTCATATTTGGCATATAAATATTCCAGAAGGTTTGTATTATTGATATATCGGATCTTCACCTTATTCTGCAACAGTATTACTTTATTCAGGCTGCCGGATGCTCTTTTCATTTCCTCCAGGTTTTCCATGTATTTCAGGTACAGCGCCGTCAATGCCAGAGCTGCTATGCCGGCTGTCAGAATATATCCAATCTTTGCTTCCATCTTAAGGACGAACTGCAAAAAGGCCAACAGAGCCATACAGGCAAATACGGCACATACACAGATAACTGCCATTCCCCTGATATTCGAAATTCCCACACCCGCCTCATGCTTTCTGTACAGACAGGCATGTTTTTCTCCTTCCAGACGTTGTAGATCCTGATGGATGGCATTCTGATAGTCCTCCGCCTCTTTGATTTTGGCCATTCCCTCATCCGCCACAGCCTCTAACCGTTCCATCTTGCTGTAATCTTTAGCGCTTATGGCCCGCTTTTTTCCCTGATACTGCTTGGAATCAAAAGAAAGCATTACAATTCCGCTGGCATGTTCATCAAGCTCCTTCTTATCCTCTCCTTTGATCTGCTCCACTTCCTCCATATCCTTTAAATAAGAGTTTACCAGCTCATACTCTCCATTCAGGGACTCTATTTCACGGGAAGCTTCCGCCATCTGCTCCAGACAGCTTTCCACGAACTGGCTTCTCTGGGCTTCATCAAAAACATCGATATCCTCTCTGTCCAGACTGATTTCCTGTTCCCCTGTTTCCTCCATGCCTTCCTGAAACCCCTCGGTTTCCTGATTCTTTTTTCTCCTAAATAGCTTATCAAAAATTTTCATATCCTTATGCTAACACCTTATCTAAATATTCTTCCTTCCATTGTTCCAACAGCTCTGTCATTGCCTGATGGTAAGCGCCTGGCTTTTCCTTACAGATTTTTATTTCATCCAGCCGCTTTTTCTCATCCGATTCCATCCATGCTTTTTCCAACGGCCCCATTTTTTGTTCCAGCTCAAGTGCCGCTTCATAATAGTCTTCCTCCAAAGAAGTAAATGCTACATACTCCTTTTTTTCCATCTCCATTCTTTTACAAAGCAGGAATCCTCTCAGTTCATCCTTCTCACCGGTACAGGTATATGCTTCCTGAAAGCACTTTGCTGCCATTTCAAAGAAAAGCAGCTTTCCATAGGCACATGCCATATTATGCAGTACCCTGCCCGCAAACGGCTTATCCCTGCCGCCGATTTCCTGAAAAAGCTTTCCGTATTCCGTTACTGCCAGTACATATTTCCTTTCCTTCAACAGATAATCCGCCCTGTTTTTCTTTCTTTCATACACGGATAAGTTCTCATTTTCCTTTAAAACGTTCTCAAGCCTTTTTATATCCTCCGGATTTTCATAATGGCACTCCTCTAAAATCATGGAAACAAAAGCTGACAAAGAACCGCCAAAGTGTAACAGCTCCCTGAGCTTTTGGGCAAGGACCTCCATGGCACACTGCTCATGAATCCAGTCTATGAGCTCCTCCGTCATAAGATCCCTGTCCAAAAGATATACGTTTTCACATAAATAGTAACAAAGCTCTTCCATGGAGTAAATACCTTTATTGATTTTATTAAGCTTCAAGGGCAGGGCTCCGTATGTGCCTGTACATAAAGAAATATTGCATTCCATAACCGGCTCTTTCCCATCCTCTATGGAAAATTCCTTTTCAAAGCTCATGCCGGAGGTAGGGCAGAAATCTCCAAAACCCTCATCCCGCACACAGGCATGGATCACTGTCCCGCTTTTCATGAAAAGCTTTAAAGAAATCCGGCTGCCCTTTTGGCTTATTTTTTCAAAGTCTTCCAAATACATGGGTATTTCCTTTTTTGCGCCTCCTTCCAGAGGAGTAACTAGAAACGCAAGACAGGCTCTGCCCTTTATGATAAATTCTATGCTTTTTTCTGCTTCATACCAGTTTTCTCCTCCATCCAGCAAGGGATAATATGCTGCCTTTCCTTTTGATTTTACCTGGATGCCCAAATTCACTTTCAGCTTTTCTTCCCCTAAATAAATGTGGGCGCTGCCATGGCTGCTCCTTTGGACTCGTTCTCTTGCTCCAAAACAGGCTCCTTTGCTGTACAGATTGTTTCCTTCAAAAACCCTTCTGCTTTTACACAAAAAACGCAGGGAGTTTTCATACCATGCGCCCCCAAAGCCCGCTCCTATAAAATACACGCTGGATAAAAGCTTTCCATCCACATAACCGGTCAAGAGTTCAAGAAACTGCTCATCCAGCTTCCTCAAATATTCTTTCTTCTCTTCTTCATCCTCAAATTCCTTACAGCTCCTGATTGATTCATAATCTTCTCTGTCCACCACAGCTACCATAGGTGTTGTATGGATATTTCTGGAAAAGGTAAAAGACTTTAATGTATCTGCCGTAAAGTCGAATACACCTACCTGATAATGCCACAATTCCTCCGGCTGATTCAATACATAATAATACAGACACTCCTGTCTGTCCCCGAAAAAAATCCGGCTGTCATCAAGAGGCAGTTTCTCCCTCACTTTATCCAGAAGCTCTACCACACCATCCTTTAAGCTTTCCACCGTAATCATAAGAGACACTGCTTCATTTCCGCTGATAATAAACTGAAGAAGGGAATAACATTTTTTCATATAGAGCAAAAACAGCTCCTCTCCCGAAAGCTCCTCATCCTCCACAGTCACCGTTTTCCCCTCTCTTGCAAGACTGTATAAATCTCCTATCAGTATACCTTTTCCCAATTCCGCACATTTTAATGCTTCCATGCCAAAGGCCCACTGGTTCATCTCATGTCGTTTGGCAAGACACATGGGGATATTATATTCTTCTAATGCACCGGGCCTTAAGGTAACCGGTTTTTCCTCATCTAAATACAAGTAACTTATCTGAAGGTAATCCCCGGCCAGATCCATGCCGATTGCCAACTGTCTCTTATGTATTCTTTCCCCTTCTTCCTTTCTCTGTTCCATGTATCCCACCTGCCTCTTTACTTCATGGTAAACAACTGCTCACACTGCCATACCTTTTTGGCATATTCCACGGCGATTTCTTCCATTGATTCATATTCCTCCAGATTCCGGCTTACCGCCATATCATTTAACAGCTTAAATCGGCTTTCCCTGCCCTCGGCTACCATATCATTTCCC
>CAMWWJ010000197.1 GCA_947177925.1 uncultured Lachnospiraceae bacterium | reverse complement strand
GTTTTGGTTGGGTTTAAGGAGAGTGAGTGGGAGGAAAAGGTGAAATAAATAATAATATTTCTTGACTAAAACCAAACATTGATAATTGAATAGACTTTACATCTAAATTGTGATATACTATAGCCACTCAATAAGTCTGGTATTTACAATAAAGGGCGGTGATAATATGACGGACAATGAATTGTTACTTGCAATATCAAATATGCTTGATCCTATTAAAGAAGATATTCAGGATATTAAAGATAGGGTAAAAAGGATTGAGTTAACACAAGAAACTGTTGTTATTCCTCGATTAAATACTATAGAAACTTGCTATACGTCAACTTATGATAGATATAAAGATAATGTTGAAACATATGAATCAATGAAACAAGATATATCTATTATAAAAAAAGTAGTAGCCGAACATAGCGAAAAGCTACAAAAAATATCGTAACAGCCACATGATCAAAAAAACACAAGGTGTAAAGTCTATTGAATTATTGGAGACTGTTGTCCTCATGACAGCGAAAAGCGCTTTGGAAGTAAAACAGTAGGTTATATCAAGCCGATGGAAAATTTCACGGTGCAGATATTGCAACTAATTTGTTGCTAAAAATTTGAAAAAGATTGAATATAATAATATTGAGCAGAAAGTTGCTCATTTTAAGTGTAAATCTTTAATTTAAGTGCTTCACTACTTTGAACGTGAACCTTTAATTTTAAGTGCTTCGCAGCTTAGAATGCGAGTCATTAATTTTCAGGGAGATAAGCATTTTATCTCCCTGTTTTTCGATCATACCATGAAGAATTTATATGGATTTTTATCAGATAAATGAGGAATATAATGTAAGCGCTGAATAATAAGGTAGATTTAATTCAACGTCCTAAATTTATATAATGATTGCTAGGAAACGCAAGCATTTTACTCAACCTTCAGTGCTAGAGGCAAGCGTTTTACTCTATCTTCAAGGAGCGATCATTATGAATCCCAATGGTGTAAGAAAACCTGAACAGATCAAACTTATCATGGAATGCCGCCAGAGCGGTCTTTCCGACTATCAATGGTGTCAAAACCAAGGTATCAATCCCGGAACGTTCTACAACTGGGTCAGCAAACTACGGAAAGCGGGCTATACTATTCCGGATTCGGAAAGTAAAACTTCCGGAGTGCCTGTCAGGCAGGAAGTGGTTAAGCTTAATCTGGTAGAACGCGAGATGTCTGCCCCTGCCATGGTGGAGCAAAATGCCAGCCATTTAGCGTCACCTGATATTCCATGTATTGCTGCCGAGATTGAATGCGGAAATATCAAAGTGCGTCTTTTTAATGGAGCCGATACTGCCGTGGTTCAAAATACTCTTCAGTGCATTGGAGGTATGTTTCATGCTTGGTGATATTTCCGGTGCAACAAACATTTACATCATCACGGGCTACACGGACATGAGAAAAAGCGTGGACGGTCTGTGTGCCATTGTAATGGATCAAATGAAGGAGGAACCAAACGGTCATTCCATATATCTTTTCTGTGGCAAACGCTGCGACCGCATTAAGGTCCTGCTTCGCGAGCCGGATGGGTATGTCCTTTTATATAAACGACTTGATGTGGTGCAGGGGAAATACCGCTGGCCAAGGAACAGTTCGGAAGTAAAAGCCATCACCTGGCAGCAATTCGACTGGCTTATGTCAGGGCTTGAAATCGAGCAGCCAAAGGCTCTCCGAACAGCATGAATCCATTGATTTTACTGGCTTTTGGGGCTGTTTTATGGTATACTTAACGTATACAAAAACAGGAGAAAAACATGCCACGTTCAGCTAAAGACATTCAGCTTACAGAGCTGAAGGATACCATTTTAAAACTGAATGAATTAATTTCAGCGCAGACAAAATCAATGGATTCTTTGCACAAGACCATCAAAGAACTGCGTCAGGAACTGAGCAACAAGCAGGCTGAAGTGGATTACCTGAAATCCAGACTTTTTGGCTCCTCCAGCGAAAAGCTTAAAGTACCTTTCCCGGGACAGATGAACCTCTTTGAAGAAGAACAGCAGGATGATAGGATTCCGGAAATCATAGAACCGGAAATCATAGAGGTCACTGCCCACAGGCGGGAACGTAAGTCCAAAGCCACCTACGAGGAGATGTTTGATAATCTTCCCCACAGGCAGGTTCTGTTGGATACCTTGACAGAGGAAGAAAAACTGTGCCCTGTCTGCGGAACAGGAATGGTCTCCATCGGAACCGAGATTGCCCGCACAGAGCTTGTGTTCCATCCAGCATATCTTGAGCGTGTTGATTACATGGCACCCACCTATGAATGCCCTGCTTGTAAAGATTCGTTAGAACCACAATTCATTAAGGATGAAGGTGTGGCACCTTTAGTTCCTCACAGCTATGTTTCCGCAGGTCTGGCTGCCCATGTCATGTACGGAAAGTTTATTAATGCTTTGCCATATTACCGACAGGAGAAGGATTTTGAAAACCAGTTCGGAGTTAAAATAGGCCGTGGCACCATGGCACACTGGACAATCTACTGTGCACAGAATTACTTCTCACCCATGGTCGGTTACTTTCACCGGCTTCTGACAAAAAGGAAATTTGTTGCCGGGGATGAAACACCCATTCAGGTGTTAAAGGAAGCGGACAGGCGTCCACAGTCAAAATCCTATGTGTGGCTGTTCCGTTCCGGGGATGATGGATTAAACCCCATCATCATTTATCAGTATCACCCAACAAGGAATGGCGATGCTGCAGCAAAGTTCTTTCAGGAATCGGCGCCCGGTACCTATATCAATGTAGACGGTTATGCCGGTTACAACAAACTGAAGGACTTCAAAAGGTGCTGCTGTTATGCGCACATCAGAAGATATTTTCTGGAGGCAATCCCTAAAGGAAAGGAAAAGGACTATACCAATCCGGCAGTACAGGGATTCCTCTATTGCAATAAACTGTTCGAATACGAACGAAGTTACCGTGAAAAGGGTCTCTCCTATAAGCAAATACACAATCGCCGTCTCAAGGATCAGAAACCTGTTGTAGAGGCTTTCTTGGCGTGGATTAACAAGCAGGATGCACCGAATGGAAGCCGTCTGGCCAGAGCGCTGACTTATGCGAGAAATCAGCAGAGCTATATGATGACTTACCTTGAGGATGGACACTGCAGTATTTCGAACAACTTAAGCGAGAATGCCATCCGCCCTGTAACAGTGGGGAGACGCAACTGGCTGTTCTGTGATTCTACAGATGGAGCTGATGCTAGTATGATGGTTTATTCGCTTCTTGAAACCGCAAGAGCAAATGGTCTGAATCCCCAGAAATACTTAGAATACCTTCTGGAGGCAAGACCGAATGAAAACATGAGCGATGAGGGACTTGAAAACATGGCGCCCTGGAGCCCCAAAGTTCAGGAGTGCTGTGTAAATAAATCATAGTTATGCTGAGAATCCGGGGATTCCCGGATTTTTAGATGGGTATACCTTATTATTCAGCGCTTACAATATAATCAATTCATTCAAAATAGAAGAAAGAAAAACGTGGAATTACCAAAGTTCCTAATATTCGTTATACAGATCGAAACAAATTTGCTTTTGGTGCTGTTTTATAGGTGAATGATATAAATTATTATGTGTCGGTATCATCATTTGATAAAAAGCAAGAGGCAAATATTTTGATTAGAGTTCGAGGAGATGAAAAGGAAGTCAAAGGCTCCTTGCGTTTCAATTATATGATTCCTGTTCCGGATGAATGCAATGAAAAACTGGTAATTAAAGATATTGAGGACGAAAAATATCGTTGCCTTTTAAATAAAGAGTATCAGTTTTGTATGAATAATATTGCCAGAATACAAAAAAAGGCAGATAAGATTTATGAGTTGGTAACTACAAATAGAAAGCAAATATTAACAGACAATAGTTGTGATTTTCATATATTAGAAGAAGGGTATAGAGAGTACATAAAGAAGGAAGAACAGTTTATTTTTGTATAAGCTGTTCTTTTTTTTGCTTGTGCCGATTAGAATACTTCATTCCAGTGACTTTATAATGTTAAATGTAAAACATATTAAAGAGAAAATCAATGAATTTCAGGAAGCTTCTTACTAAGCCCGGCCAGATATGTATTTAAGAGACGTTTGTCAAAATCGTCTAATTTGCGGAAAGATTCTATCATCATATATTCATCGGAATCCAAGTGGAGCAAATATTGGAAATCAGAAACAGGTATATCATCATCAAAAAATTCACTCATCGTCATACCAAGTCCGTTGCAAATTTTCCTTAAGGTAGGAACAGAGGGTTGTGTATTCCGAAGTATCATGTTGTTGAGACTGGAATAGGGTATATCGGATTCCTTGGCCAGACGATAAACGGACCAGCCCTTTTGCGTATATAGTTTTTTGATTTTTGCCAGAACATCATTATCAGGAATCGACATATTGCTACCTCCAAGTATTGAATTATAGTGATATTTTACAAGTTCTAGTTATCTGCAAGGAGATAGTGAAATGAGTTTTAATAATTGACACATATAACGCATAAGGGTTATAATAGCCGCGAATGACAAATATTATATGCAATTATATCTCAAATGAGTTGTATGGGTAAATGAAAATTCATAATGCAGGACAAGTAAGAAGAAAATAGTTAAAAGAATTTGAAAGTTTTAAAAAGATAATGAGGGAGGTACAGAATGAAAAGAACGGAAAAGAAGAAGGAAAATAAGAACGGAAGTAGGAGAACAGGATGGGATAGAAGGGCAGTTGCGCTTTGCATGAGTGTATTGATTTTTTGTTCCAGTGTAAATTTGGAGGTGTTTGCAGGCCCGGTTCATAGTGAGTTGAATCAGGAAGATGCTGAAAGAAAAGAAATAGATGAGGAATTAGAAGTTTTAAAAGAAAAGCAGAGACAACTTGAGGAGGAATATAAAAAGGAAAGGGAAGAACATAAGAGGGAAGAAGAAAGGCTAAAGAGAGAAGAATTAAACAGCAAAATAGTCGTGCAGGCTGGAACAGCAGATGTTCCGGTATGGGATGGTGAAATTGCTTCATCCTTTGCAGGCGGGAGTGGTACAGAAGAAGATCCTTACCAGATATCCTGTGTGGAAGAGCTGGCATATATGCTGAAGGTGGAAGGAAAGGATTTGCCAGAAAAATGCTATATGCTTATTAAAGATATTTATATTAATGAGGGAAGCGATTATAAACACAATTGGAATGGCTGGGCATATTCAGGGGGCAAAGTATTTGATGGCAATGGACATATCATTTATGGGTTGTATAACTCACAGTTGTTTTCTCGTGGAGAAAGAATTTGTAATCTGACCATTAGAAATGCTTATTATGATACAGCAGATTATGGCATAGGTTTTTCTAATTCAATAAAAGAAATGAATAATTGTCATATCTATGGCGAAGTAAATATTGAATCAACAACTATTCGTGATATTACTTGTTTTGCAAGAGGCGCCGTTGGTACTGCTAGGACGACTACTAAAAATTGTTCTAATCATATGGATATTTTTATTGAAAATAATGAGAATAGTATAAGTAACGGAAGTATTTCTATCTTTGAATCCGATGTAATAGAAAATTGTGAGAATTATGGTAATGTTACAGCATCAGGCGATTATGCTATTTCAGGAATTGCTTATTCTATGGGAATTAACAATATTAACGGCTGCGATAACTATGGTAATTTATCTGGTGGTAGTTGCTGTTATGGAATAGGAGGAGCTGGAAATATTGAAAACTGCAATAATTATGGCAGTATTATTACTGAGGGATTTTGTTGTGGAATTGGCTCCTCGTTATGTAGCCCATATAGCATTAGCAACTGTACTAACTTTGGAAGTCTGAAATCTGCAAGAACAATTTATGGAATCGGAGAAGCTTCGGAAATTAGTAACTGTACAAATCAAGGCATGCTTTCAAGTGCAGGAACCGTGGCGGGAATTGGAATAATTTTTGAGCACCCAAATGCATATGATGATAATATTGGAGAACTTAGAATTTTAAACTGCCAAAATTATGGGGAACTGACAGGAAATGAAGCTTACGGCATTGTAGATGGATGTTTTGATAATAGTTTTGAAGATATTAATAATATTTTAATTCGGGATTGTACGAATTATGGGGAACTTATAGCCAGTGAAGAGGCCGCTGGTATTATGGCGTGTGCTTTCATCGGACAAACTAATATTTATGTAGAAAATTGTGTAAATGAGGGAAATATTACTTGTTATAGGAGACAGTGTGCAGGGATAATAAATGATATTGCTTGTATTGATGCGGAGGATAATGGAAGCGCTGTTTCGGTAAGGTTGGACAATTGCATCAACAGAGGGAATATTACTGTGAGGGGAGATTATTTGGGAACGGCGGCAGGAATCGCCTGTCAAGGAAGTGTTATTGGCGAATCAATGACAAAAAGTAGAATTATTATAAGTAATTGTTCAAATTCGGGTGCTTTATTAAGCGATGATACATCAGCAGGGATTATAGTCTGGATTAATGTTGAGAGAGATAAAAATATTAT